>JACCTS010000087.1 GCA_013812245.1 Rubrobacter sp. | reverse complement strand
TGAAGATCACCACGATGGTCCTCGACGTTCACGGGCGGGTCCCCGGCCTCGACGCCGAAGGTTTCCAGAACGCCGCAGAGCAGGCCGAGCAGGGGTGCCCCGTCTCCAACGCCCTGCGCGGCAACGTGGACATACAGCTGAACGCGACCCTGGCTTAATCTCTTACCCGCGGGTGCGGGCCATCGAATAGACGTCAGCGTACTCACCGTCGCGAAATGCGTAGCGGCGGTGAGTTCCTTCGATCTCGAACCCGAACTTTTCGTAGAGCGCGACGGCGGGGCATTGTCCGTGTAGACTTCTAGTTCGATCCGGCTGAGACTCAGCCAGTTATCGGCGAGGTCGAGCGCGGCGCGCATCAGTTCAACCCCGATACCTTTCCCGTGCCAGTCATTGCGCACGGCCATTCCGATCTTCCCCGTGTGCCTCCGCCGCCAGCGCACCGGCTGCGTCATCAGGCCGATGTTCCCGACCACCACCCCTTCGACGAGGGCGACGAGCGAGAAGATGCCTTCTGGTGGCTCGGCCAGGCGTCCGCGCCATAAATCTTTCGACGGCAGCGGCAACTGGAGCGTCCCGCGCATCACTTTCGGGCTGGACATGATCTCGTGTAACGCTTCGTAGTCCTCCGGCTCGGTGTGGCGGATGATGATCTCCACGGCGGTCTCCTTAGCATCCACTGACGGATAAGGCATGGTAGCAGGGCCGTAGGCAAAGAGCCCCCGCCGGTGAGGCGAGGGCTCGAAGATCATGGGTGTGTCTCTTGCTACGTGGTACGAGGCTCTTCTTGTGGGGTGGCCTCGTGAATCTCCTGTTCGATGTTGGAGATGCCGGTGAGGGAGCGGACCCGGATCTCGTCGTAGGAGACCTGGACGCCCTGCTCGCGCTCGCGCTCGGCCCCGCGCCCGCCCAGCAGGGTGCCCAGGTAACAGCCCAGGAAGCCCAGAGGAACGGAGAAGAGGGCAGGATACACGAACGGGAATGGGGCTTCGATGGGTATGATCGGGGTCAACGGAGGCTCCGGGTTCGGGCCGGTCATCACGTTCGGGCTCAGGATGATCAGGACGATACAGGAGATCAGGCCCACCAGAATGCCCGTCACCGCCCCGGTGGTGTTGAACCGCTGCCAGAATATAGTCAGCAGGATCACCGGCACGTTCGCGCTCGCCGCGACCGCGAAAGCCAGGGCGACCAGGAAAGCCACGTTGAGGCTCGCCGCCGGTATCGCCAGGAGTATCGCGAGTATGGAGATGCCGACCGCCGTGAAGCGGGCCGCACGAAGCTGCTCTTGCTCCGAAGCCTCGCCGCCCCTGATCACGTTCGAGTAGAAGTCATGGGCGAAGGCGCTGGATGCCGCCACGACGAGCCCGGCCACGACAGCCACGATGGTAGCGAAGGCGACAGCCGAGATGAAGGCGAAGAAGATGGGGCCGCCGAGAGCCTCGGCGAGCTGCGGAGCGGCCGTGTTCCCCGCCGGGTTCTGCTTCGCGATGGCGTCCTGGCCGACGAAGAGCGCCGCGCCGTAGCCCAGCACCGGCGTCAGCAGGTAGAACAGGCCGATGATCCAGGTCGCCGTGACGATGGATGAGCGGGCCGTCTTGGCGTCCGGGACGGTGAGGAACCGGATCAGGATGTGCGGCAGCCCCGCCGTGCCGAGCACGAGGGCGATGTTCAGCGAGATCACGTCCAGCCCGGCGACGAGTCCGGCCGGGGGAGGCGGAACCACCATCTCGGAGCCTATCTGCGAGTCAACCTCGTTGAAGAGGTTGATAGGGTTGAAGCCGATGCTGGGTTGGGCGAGCACCAAGAAGGACAGGGTCAGGGTGCCGGCGATGAGGAGGACGGCCTTGACGATCTGGATCCAGGTCGTCGCCACCATGCCGCCAGCCACGATGTAGAAGGTCATCAGGATGCCAATGACGATGACCGAGAGTGTGTAGTTTATGCCGAGCAGCAGCTCGATGAGCGCACCCGCACCGTTGAGTTGCGCGACCATGTAGAACATGCTTATAGCTATCGTCGAGAGCGCCGCCGCTGACCGGACGCTCGACTTGTTGAACCGGCTCGCCAGCATGTCCGCGAACGTGTACTTGCCCAGGTTCCTCAAAGGCTCGGCCACCAAAAGCAGCACCACCAGGTACGCTACCAGGAAGCCTATCGAGAGGTAGAAACCCGAGAAACCGGTGAGCGAGATGGCCCCCGCGATCCCGAGGAAAGAGGCCGCCGAGAGGTAGTCGCCGGAGATGGCGAGGCCGTTCTGCCAGCCTTTGATCTCCCCTCCCGCGACGTAATGATCGCTGGTGGACTTGTTCTTGCGCGATGCCCATACGGTAATGCCGAGCGTCAGCGCGATGATCAGGACGAAGAAGATGATGGATATTGCCTGATCGCTCACTCTGACCTCCCGGCTCCATCGGTATCACTGGTTTCGTCACCCTCGGCGGCCTCGCGCCGCGCCCGGTCCACCAGATCATCCCACCTGTTGGCCCGGCTGACGTAGATGTGCATAAGCACCCAGGTCATCACGAACTGCGCGAAGGCGTAGATGTAGGCCAGGTTTATCGCCCCGATGACGTTTGCATCCAGGACCGTGGTGAACGCTGTCAGGAACGGCAGCCCGAAGTAGAAGACCAGGAAAAAGATCGTCGCCGGTATGATGAATGCTTTCCTCTTCTGCACCAACTCCTTGAATGCCGACGTCCGCTCGACGCGGATCCACTCGTCTTGCCTCTCCACGAGTCTCCTTTCGTGTATTCCCCTACCTTCTCGCGCAGCACTATATTGCAACCCCACAAAACGGTCAAGCGGATACGAATGAAGGGGGCGCGAACGCCCGGATTCTGCAAAACCACGGCTCCGTTGGCAGAGAAGCGGTCAGTGTTGGTCAATGACCAGGGACATCCCCGTCAGCCCGAGATGACGATCCGTAGACCAGCAGGTTCGGACGCCGCGCTCTTCTTGCCTTTCGTGTAGGCCCACGGCGTCGGTGAGCGTGAGATCCTGGTCAGAGAACCTCCGCAGCAGTCGTGTTGCGCCGGCCAGCTCGGCTGCGCCAACCTCCACAATCCTCAGCGGCGTCATGTCTTCGATCATCGCGAGAAACCGAAGCGCCCGGGTCCGGTCATAGCGGCGCAAGAACCATGCATGCACTTCGGCAACAACCAGGGTCGTCGTCACGAGGCTCGGCGGCTCCGAGAAAAGCCGGCGAAAGAGAGCGTGGTGCGTGTCCGATCAGTCAACGTCTAAAGTCTTACTGCTGCAAGGTCGCCGTGGAAGATCGCGTTACCCTCGATGGCGGCGTCCTCGAACAGCTTTGCTGCTTCGTGAACGGTGTCAATCGACCATTTGTAGCCGCCACTGCTCAGCTGCTGCGCGCCGCCTGGAACCGTATAGGGGTGACCGTGGAGGAGCTTGTTCCGCACCGGGATCGCCTCAAGGTAGCTCTCGTGAAACTTGACCAAGCGTACTCGCAGAGGGTTTGGGAGCGGAGGGGTGGTGCCGTTGATAGCACGGATCAGGGCCTTCGCGATGTACGAAGCCGACTCGCCTTTGGGAACACTGCCGAACCCATCTGGACTCAGCTTGACAATGGTCGACACTACCACCCACTCTAGGTAGGTGAAGTTGTAGAACGCTTGACCTATAGCCTGAACGTAATCGGGATCGCTTGGTATCCGAGGCTTATAGGGCATGAGGAACGTATAACAGACTTGCCTCTCACCGGCAACACGCGGCAGAGCGGTTGAACGGAGCAGTGTAGGTGCTAGCGTTTGAGCGAGGCAAGGCGGTAAAGCGTGCTGTCGGCTGCAGCGGCAGGTTTTACGCACTCAGTCGGAGGCGGGTATCTCTCTTGCAAAGAACCATACCGCCAAATCTGGTTGCCATTCATGAATACGCATAGACTCGGCCATTACTAAGTGTCTCACTACGAGGATGTGGTGCTCGCTCGATGAATGGCAAATGGGCTTGTCGCTGATAATGTTTTTGGTCTTTATCATGGTCGGAGGTATCGGAAATTCGCCGGGCGGGCTGAGGAAAAACTCGAAGTAGTGCCTAAGCTCGGCTTCCGTCTCGGGTATCGGGATAACGAGTGCGCTGGCCCCGCCTCGCATCAAAGGCCGAGCATAGGATGTGTAGCGCGATGGTGCCTTTGTGATGAGCGCACTTAACCTGAAAGGCCCTTCGAGTTCCTGTTTCGAGGACCACTGCTCGGGTTCGCTCTGCCGCCGGCCACCAACCTTGACGTGGAACTGCCCTGATGCGTGATATGAAGCCTTGAGCCCGCCCTGCTCAAGGCGCTTGATGGTCTCAGGCACGCTGAGGTTGCGCTTTCGCCGCGAAAAGAGATCGGAGGATGGTCAACGGCATCTTCCCCAGGCGGCCCCCAATAGAGCTCGTCGTCCTTCATTTCGAACCAGCACACTTGGCGGTCAACCTCATTGACGCAGAAGAACAACCGAACTCGTATCGCGTCAGACATGGCGATCAGGCGGGGAGTACATACAACTACTAATTATATCGCCGAGCGCGGCATAACCCCATCGGGAAGGAGTTATGCCGCGCCCGGTAACTCAGCACCGTTTGGATCACGCCTTCTCTATGCTGACCGCGCAGGCTTTTAGCTCGGCGGTCCCGGATTGCGGGTCTATGGCGTTGATGGTCAGGACGTTGGTGGGTACTTGATCCGGAAAGCTGTAGCCCATGAACAACAGCCCCGGCCTCACCC
>JACCTS010000056.1 GCA_013812245.1 Rubrobacter sp. | reverse complement strand
CTCCTCAGCGACGAAGCAGCCACCAGGCTCGTGGCGCAGGAAATACTCCAGGCGCGCTATCTGACGCTCGACTTCTTCCGGGGTCCGGTTCGATAACTCTTCTTCGCTATCTGCGAACGCAATGGCTGCGATCTCGTAGGCCGCCTCGGCGTCACCCTCGCGCATCGGCCTTACACGCGCCACAGTAAAACCCGCCCTACCGCCAGCTCTGCTGGTACCGGATCTGCTCTTCCGTGAGCGTCTCTGGCTCGACGCCCATCGTCTGGAGCTTGATGCGGGCCACCTGTTCGTCGAGATCAGGCGGCAGCGGCTGGATGCCACGCTCGAAGTCCCCCGCGTGGCTCGCTAGGTGGTGGATGCCGAGGGCGTGAAGGGCGAAGGTGAGGTCCATGATCTCGACCGGATGACCGTCCCCGGCACCGGAGTTCAGGAGCCTGCCGCGTGCGATCACGTGCAGCCTGCGCCCGTCTTCCAGCTCGTATTCGGTCACGTTCTCGCGGACCTCGCGCTCGGCGGCCGCCATCTTCCGCAGCGCCGCAACGTCGAACTCGTGGTCGTAGTGGCCTGCGTTGGCGAGGACGGCCCCGCTCTTCATCCGGTCGAAGTGCTCCCGCCGCAGCACGCGCAGGTTGCCCGTGCCGGTGAGAAAGAAGTCCCCGACCTCGGCTGCCTGGATGGAATTCATCACCTCGTATCCCTCGGCGTGAGCCTCCAGGAGCTTCACCGGGTCCGGCTCGCACACGACGACCCGCGCACCGAATCCTGCTGCGTACTTGGCGAGGCCCCGGCTCACCCAGCCGAAGCCCATCACCACCACGACCTGCCCGGAGAGAAACATGTTGGTGTTGGCGAGCAGGCTGACGATGGAGGAATGTCCCGTCCCATAACGGTTGTCGAAGAGGTGCTTCATGCGGGCGTCGTTGATGCCGAGCACAGGGAAAGGCAGCACGCCCTCGCCGGTCATCGCCTTCACCTTCAGGATGCCGGTCGTCGTGGTCTCCGTTGCGCCCTCTATCTTGTCTATGAGGTCGGGGTGGTCGGTGATGAGACGGCCGACCAGCTCGGCTCCGTCGTCGAGGAGCAAATCTGGCTCGGTCTGCAGGGATAGGTGGATGTACCGCTCGAAGTCTTCCTCGCTCGGGTCGTGGGTGGCGAACACCCGGATGCCGCGCTCCACGAGCGCCGCGGACACCGAGTCCTGTGTGGAGAGCGGGTTGCTGCCCGTCACCGTGACCTCGGCCCCGGCCTCGTGCAGGAGCACCGCCAGGTAGGCGGTCTTCGCCTCCAAGTGTACGGTGACGGAGACCTTTCGTCCTCGCAGAGATCCATCAGCGAGTTGCTCGCGGGCGATGGTGTTTAGGACCGGGCAGTGCTGCGCTGCCCAGTCTATCTTCCGCTGTCCCTCGGCAGCCAGCGAAGGATCGGCGATTATGGAGTCCTGGATCATGGCGTCTCCCGTCTTCTGGTTCTGTGGAGTCAGTTTACAGGCACACTGCACGGATGGCTGTCCGTGTCCCCCGCCCCGGCTCCAGGTAGAATTTTGTCCTCAAGATGGCGCATCGCTACCGCATCAAGACGGCCTGGTTCACATACCTCGGTATCCAGTTGGTCTGGCTCATGTTGGTACTCGCTACGCCTCCGGTCCTGAGCATCTACCCGTCGAAGCTGTGGGCCGTGCCCTTCTGCGGTATAACCGCGGCCGGCGGCCTGCACATGATGGCTTTCTACCGCGAGTACAATGCGCTGCTGAGGAAGGCGATGCGGCTCTTCCCGTTCGAGCGGTACGTGCTGCGCTACGTCGCGCCCACCCAGCGCGACCCGAGGCACTTCTTGCTTTTCGGATCAGGCTATACGATCTTCGGCGTAGTCTCCGCGGCGCTCGTGATCGGCGCCTGAGCCTCGTTCCGGCGCGCCTCAAGCACCCGCAACAGGAGATCGGGGCGGTTGGACATGATGCCGTCGGCGCCGAGATCGAGCAGACGCCGCATCTCCACCGGGTCGTCCACGGTCCAAACGTCCACCCGCACACCCCGGGAATGTGCCGCATCGAGGAAGCGCCGCGTGGCGACCTCTAGTCCCCGGTGACGGACGGGAACTTGCAGCGCATCGTAGGCGGGACGCATCAGATGCTCCAGCCGCAGCCAGCTCAGGAGGTAGAAAACCCCGATCTCGAACCTCGAAGCGGCCGTGGGGATCGTTCCTCCCGTTACTTTCCGGAACCGCCGGATGACCCCATATTTCTCGGCGGCCACGAGCGCCCGGTCCTCGGCTCCCGACTTCCGAATCTCATGCAGCACCGCCTCCTCGATGCCGGTCCTCCGCTCTTTGATTTCGAAGTTCACCACGGCCTCCGGGAACTCCCGGAACACCTCCGCCAGCGTCGGCACCAGGACTCTCCGCCCCCGATACGGATAGGTGGCGCCGTCCAACGTAAAGCGGTAGCCGGCATCGAGTTTCTTCAGTTCCGCGAGCGGCATCCTATCGACCGGCCCCGAGCCGTCCGTGGTGCGATCCACGGTCGAGTCGTGCAGCACGACGATCTCACCGTCAAGGGCCATGTGTACGTCGAACTCCAACCCCCGCGCCCCTGCCTCGACCGCTTCCCGGAAAGCCTCCAGGGTGTTCTCCGGCGCCCAAGCCGAAGCCCCCCGATGGGCGAAGCCCGCCGGCCAGCTACGCTTGCGGGTGAGCCTCGCTGAAGTGGTTCCCTTCCTGCGAAGTGCGGCGGCGGCAAACACGCATGCGGCTCCGACAAAAACGGCTGCCAATGTCCATCTTCCTCTCACGCGGCAAAGTTAGCATACGGGGCGGCGGAGAACTCTCTCCACGTTGACCCTTGCTGGGGCGTTTCGTATACTCAGTCGGCTCTTCGTCGGAGTGGCGGAATTGGTAGACGCGCTAGGTTGAGGGCCTAGTGTCCCTTTAAAGGACGTGGGGGTTCGAGTCCCCCCTCCGACACCAGGCGGCAACCGACCGCCATCCATCATCTTTCTGCTGTGAGTGCTGAAACGATTGCGAAGGTTGCGAGAAGCCGTGTGACGCGGCTCATCCCGCCTCGACAAGCGCTGCGAGTTTCGCGAGTGACGACCGCCAGCCGACCTCATTGTCGGCGTTCGGCACGCCGTGCGGTAGCCCGTCGTGCACGGCGAGGACATCGGTGCCGCCGTCCGCATCGGCGAGCGAGATGGTAATAGTCATTTCACCGCGCAGCGCGGGATCTGTCGTCTCGAACTCGACCACTTCGACGACCTGCTCGTTCGTCACGAGCTTCACGAAGCGGCCGTGGTACGTGTCGGTGTGCGCGGTCGTCTTGCCGGTCCCGGTCGGCGCGTCGTACGTGAGCGAGATCCGGAACGAGCCACCTTCGCGGGCGTCGAACGCATGCACGTGGCTGGTCATGCCGGTCGGCACCATCCACGTAGCGACCGCGCGAGCATCGAGAAGCGCACGGTAGACGATCGCGCGAGGCGCATTCACGTGGCGACTGATGCGGGTCGCGCTCACGCCCGAACATTAGCACGTGCAACGAGACGAACAGCCTAGCGTCCGTCCAACCCCTCGCGGGTGAAACGGAGCGCGCCGCGCATGCGCTCCAGTATGACCTCGGGGTCGGGCGTGCCAAGCGGCCAGGGCTTCAGCTCCAGGCTGACGGC
Organism: Rubrobacter sp.; assembly: GCA_013812245.1. Classification (GTDB taxonomy): domain Bacteria; phylum Actinomycetota; class Rubrobacteria; order Rubrobacterales; family Rubrobacteraceae; genus JACDGB01. The sequence goes on along the minus strand of JACCTS010000056.1, from coordinate 7,717 downwards.
TCCCGGATAGTCGCTCCTCCCTATCGCGGTTAGGAACGGCTTGAGTGGGAGCCGGCCCTTGCCCGGGAGACGGTGCTCGTCGCGGCCCGCTTCGAGGTTCGAGTCGGAGAGGTGGACGTGGCGGAGTTGGCCATCCAGCAACTCGTAAGCCCGCATGAGGTCTACCTTGCTCGCCCCTACGTGGCTGGTGTCGAGCGTCACGTCGCCCACATTGGTGAGGTGTTCCGGCAGGTGGCAGCTTCGTGAACGCACGCGGAAGACGCGAGGCTCGCCGCGCGGCATGTTCTCGACTGCGATAGACACCCCCTGATCCCGCGCCTCACGCAACGTTCCCTTCTTCCATCGTTCGAGCGGGCGTCCCGGTGGCGGCGGGTGGGCAACGACGACGGGCACTTCCAGCCGCCGGGCCAGCTTCGCCGACCGCACCAGGGTCTCCTCAGGGCCGAGCCTCCACGCGCCCCGGTAGATGGGCGGGTGCAGCGCCAGGATGGGGATGCCATGTCTTTCGGATAGCTCCCGCAAATATGCGTCCTGGTGGGTGTCCCAACGGTCGTCCATCATGATCTCCACGCCGTCGAAGTCCGCTTCGACCGCCCAACCGTACACTCGATCCAGGCCAAAAGGGTACAGCGACCCGGTGCTGAAGATAACGGTAACGCTCATCGTTTGTCCCGGATCTCCAGGAACCGCGCAAGCGTCGTCGGGGAGTGGTTCTGATAGTGGTTGTTGGCGTAGGCGAAGACCTCGCGGCCTTCCTCGAGAAAGCGATCCACCAGCGACGACCACCACCTGAGATCATCCGTCCGGTCACGCTTTGCCTCCGTGTGCCCGGATGGGAATTCCCTACGGTTGCCCAGCCAGCGGATGTACGAGAATTCCGCGGTGGCCTCCTCCATCCGGGGCATGCGCGGGTAGTCCACGAGCACGAGGGCCGCGCCGTGTTCTTGCAGCATCTCCGGGAGGTCGGAGCCCAGCCAGCTCCGGTGGCGGACCTCCACGGCGTAGCGCGGTCCTTCCGGTAACCCTGAGAGGAACCTCTCCAGCACGTCCATGCCCTCCACGGCGAAAGACGGCGGGAGTTGAAGGAGCAGCGGGCCCAGCCGGTCCCTCAGGCCGGCCATCGTGCGGATGAAGTCCATGGTGGGCTCCTCGCAGTCCACGAGGGCTTTCTCGTGCGTGATCTCCTGCGGGAACTTGGCAGCGAACAGGAAACCTTCCGGCGCGACCTCGCGCCACTTCTCCACGGTGCCGGGACGCGGCGTGCCGTAGAAGGTCGAGTCTATTTCGACGGTCGCGTAGCGTTTCACGTACTCGGCGAGCCGGGAGGCCGCTGGTAGACCCTCGGGGTAGACGGTGCCCTCCCAGTCGGCGTACGACCAGCCGGAGGTGCCCAAATACAGGCCGGGCTCGGGCGGCTCTATGCTGCCGCCCGTCGCCTCGAATAGCTTTTCCTGTCCCGGTTCGCTCATGGTCCGAAGTGCCCGATGCTACCACGGCGGACCGGGCGATTCGGCGAAATCTCTTCCACCATCTGGTGGACGGATGATCTACATTAGGCGGATGAAGGTTTTCTACAGTGACCAGTTCGTCCTGCCCCTGCCGGAGGGACACAAGTTCCCGATGGTCAAGTACTCGATGCTCAGGGAGCGGGTCGTGGTGGCCGGCATCGCCGGGAAGGGCGAGTTGCGGGTTCCCCACGCCGTGACGGACGAGGAGATCCTGCGGGCCCATGACCCCGGCTATCTCCGGCGCGTCATAACCGGCGAACTGGACCGCAAAGAGGTCCAGCGCATCGGCTTCCCTTGGTCGGAAGGAATGGTCGAGCGTTCCCGGCGGGCGTCCGGGGGGACGGTCGGGGCGTGTCTCGCAGCCCTGGAAGAAGGATTCGCGGCCAACCTAGCTGGCGGCACCCACCACGCCTTCGCGGATCGGGGCGAGGGCTTCTGCGTCTTCAACGACAGCGCCATCGCGGCTCGCGCGATGAAGGCGAAGGGGCTGGTCGAGCGGATCGTCGTAATAGACACCGACGTGCACCAGGGGAACGGGACCGCGGCGATCCTGCGGGGAGACTCTTCGATCTTCACTTTCTCCATCCACGGAGAGAAGAACTTTCCGTTCAACAAAGAGGAGAGTGACCTCGACACTCCACTCCCCGACGAAGCGGACGACGCCACCTTTCTCAGCGCCCTGGAGACGGAACTGGAACGGGCGCTCGACGCGGCGGAAGCGGATCTCGCCATCTACCTGGCGGGCGCAGATCCGTTCGAGGGTGACCGTCTTGGGAGACTCTCCGTGAGCAAGGAGGCGCTTGCTGAACGGGACAGGATGGTCCTCGGAGCCTGCAGGGACCGTAGTATCCCCGTCGCTGTGACGATGGCGGGCGGGTACGCCCGCGAGATCTCACACACTGTAGATATTCACCTCCAGTCCATAATGACCGCCGCAGAGCTACACGAGAAGCGGAAGGGAAGTCCCATTGGATAATGCAGGCCCAATCTGCGCGGTCTTCGCCATGACAAGAGCGAGAAGCGGATAGCCGTGGAACCAAACTCATGCGTGGTGGTCGGGGCGGGCATTTCGGGCCTCCTCGCCGCCAGCGAACTGCAGGACGCCGGATGGCGCGTCACCGTGCTGGACAAAGGCCGGGGCGTCGGTGGCCGCATGGCGACCCGTCGCGTCGGAGAAGGAACTTTCGACCACGGGGCCCAGTTCTTCACCGTCCGGGGCGAGCGCTTCGAGAACCTCGTCGAAGGCTGGATAGAAGCAGGAATCGTACAAGAATGGACCCGAGGCTTCGCGGATGCCGATGGCGAGCCGAACGAAGACGGCCATCCTCGCTACCGGGGCGCGAGCGGCATGACGAGCATCCCCAAGCACCTCGCCCGCAACCTCGACGTGCGTACCGGCGAGCAGGTCGTGCAAGTCAACGTCCGTGATGGTGGTTGGGGGGTCACGTGTGAATCTGGAATCACGGCTTCCGGTGCGGTGCTGCTTCTCACGGCCCCGGTCCCGCAGTCGCTGGCGCTCGTGGAGTCCGGGAACTTCGCTTTGCCCGGTGACGCCCGCTCAAGATTGGAGGAGATCTCCTACGATCCGTGCGTCGCGTTGATGGCGCTGCTCGACGGTCCAGGTATGGTGCCGGAGCCTGGTGGGATGCAGATCCGGGGCGAGCCGCTGGATTGGATCTCGGACAACCAACGCAAGGGTATCTCCGAGGTTCCGGCCATAACCATCCACGCCGGCCCGGAGTGGAGTCGGGAACACTACGACGATCCCGCAGAAGATCTGACGCAGGCTATCCTCACCTTCGCGGAGGAACACCTCGGCGGCCTCGGTGAGCGCATCGTAGAGACATCCATCGCCCACTGGCGCTATAGCTGGGTCACGAGTTCCAATCCCGACCCTTGCTTCGTGGCGAATGAAGACCCGCCGCTCCTCTTCGCCGGAGACGCCTTCGGTCCAGCGAAGGTCGAGGGCGCGGCGCTCTCGGGACTCGCCGCCGCGGACTGGCTGCTCGACCGCGACGGATAGGCTCTGCGTGGAGATCGTGCTGCTCCTCTCCAACCTCGCGGCGACGCTGGTGATGGTCGGCATTATCTGGTTCGTCCAGATCGTCCACTATCCACTCTTCGGTCGGGTGGGCACTGCGGGATTTCCCGCCTACTCCGCAGCCCACTCGCGCCTCACGGGCCTCGTCGTCGGCCCGCCGATGCTCGTCGAGGCGGTGACGGCCGTTCTGCTCCTCTTCGTCCGCCCGGCGGTCGTTCCGGCGGCTGGTGTGTGGGGCGGGGTCTTCCTGCTCGCTGGCGTGTGGCTCTCGACCGCGCTCCTTCAGGCGCCGCGCCACCGGGTTCTCGGCCTCGATTTCGATGTCTCCGCCCATCGCTTTCTCGTCCTGTCGAACTGGCTCCGCACCGTCCTGTGGAGCGCCCGCGGGTTGCTCGTGTTGTGGATGGTGGCACGGGTCATGGCCTGAGAAACGGCAAAACAGCGGTGTCATACGCATAAACTCGGATAGACTTCCGAACAAGGCTCACAATAGCAATGTGGCGTCGGGTAACCAGAAGTGGTACATATAGACTATAATTCAGGGTGGTCGGAGGAGAAGGGGCCCGTGGGAAACAGGAGAGTAGCGCTAAAGCCGCACGCCGCGAAGATCCGGCGCTGGGTAGACGAAGGCCGGGGGGACTCCTGGATCGCCCAGGAGTTAAACACCACGTCGTCCAGCGTTCAGAGCTTCCGATCCCGGAACTCCATATATCGCCGCGACCCCGTGCGGCGGGGCCAGCTCTCCGAACATCCCGCCGTCCTCGACGTAACCGCTGACGGTATAGCGCTCAGGACCGACGCCCACGACTCCGAGGTCTTCGAACGAGAATGGCGCTCCTACCTAGACGGAGACCCGCAAGACCTCCAGATCGTCATCACCCAGGACCGCATATACGTAGAGAAAGTCCGCTAGTCCTTGCCGGAGGACGAACCTAAGGTAGACCTTTCGCTCTCCCTCGAAGAAGCCGACGCGCTCCACGCCGCCATCGAAGAACGGCTCGAAACCGGGCAGGAAATCCCTGAACTGGAACGTGCGTACCGCCTGCTGGGATGGCGCATACTCGCCGCCCGTGGTGGTTCCGGCCTCACCGCGCGCATGGCGGCCCTCGCCAGGGAGGTGGGCGGCCTGGAAGAGTACGAAGCAGCCAGGGACCGTGAGCTTGGTCCGATCATCCAGGGTCTCGAGAGCGGGGAGAACCGGGACCCATAAGGAAGATGCCGGACGTCAGGGTTGGCGGGCACGGCTCCCGCTCGCGACAATATGTCAGAGGTCGGCGCCGGACAAGGCGCACACCCGCTCACTCCCTATGCCGCTGACGATCAGACGCTCTTTGGCATTGCTCAATTGTCGCTGCGTCCAGTCTACAACGCCACCATCCACCAGCTCGAACTCGCGTTCGGAGGGCTCTATGGCGTGGATTTTGAAGCAGAGGCTCGTGTAGTATCCATGGCCGCCCGCGCGCTCCCGGTCGATAACGCACTCCACATCCCCGAATGTCGTCCTGACGGGGGCGAACAGTCTTTCCGCCAGGTCCGGGAACGCGGGGATATTACCGGAATCGCTCAGAACGAGGCGAAGCGCGGGTGACGCGCCGAGATAGGCCCTCAGCACGGAAAGGTAGAAGTGGATGTGGAGGGTCAGCGTCACGATCTCAAACCCGAAGTTGCCGGTATCCCGGCCCGCGCTACACAACGCGAAGAGCTGGAAGTGCTGCGGCGCGAGGTCCGGATTCCGGTACCGCTGCGCCCGCAGGAGGCGGTGGCTCGCGGCGAGATGGACCGGCTGCCGCGAACGGGGATCCGAGCGGAGCAGCCCGCGCCGGCGGGTGGCGCATTCCATGGCCAGCGCGTTGGTCGAGTCGGAGACAACCTCGGTGTTACGCTCGGTCGCCACGGCCCAATCCTGGCTCACGGAGGCGATCGACGCGCTCGTGCCGAGGGGGCACACCGGCGATAGTTCTACGGGCTCGAAGTCCGAAGGTAGACGCGAGAGCGCGATATGCTCCCACTCCAGGAGTTTTCTAGATGACGCCCTGGACGGCCGAACGAACCGGTCGGCTTCGTAATCGGACAGGATCTCCGGCGTCCTTCGCCGCCGCGCGCGCAGCCGGTACACCTCCAGCAGCAACGATTGGAAGTCCGAAGCCCCGAGCCGTTCGGCGAGCAGCGCTGCGAGCCCCGGCACCCCCGCCTCGCGTTCGATCCTGGTAACGATCTCGTCCGCTATTCCGATACCGCCGCCTGACGATTGCCAAACCTGATACGTGCGACGTAAGATACCGCATAGCGTACAGAGATGTACGAGGGTAACAACCGATGCTCGTATCTCGGAACCCAAAGCATGTTTTGTTACCGGATTGTTATCGGAGCGTAGCCCGAATGTAACTGTCCGTGGCTAAGGTTCGGATCAATGGGCTTTCCCCCTTCGGCCCATGAGACGCAGCCGGTCCGCGGATCACGCGTGGGCCGGTTTTATTATTTTGATTTCTTGATTACATCGCGCTGTTTCCTGGCCTTGAAGGTCTTGCCTTTCTTCCCTGCAGGGGTGCGGACTGTCAGCTGGATTCGATGATACTTCTATTTGGGAAATACTCTAGTGTGCCCTCTCCATTAACTTGGCGCGACTTTCCCTTCTGTCCCATGCCACAAGGGTAGCGCGAGACGCAGCCAGAAGCTAGGGTGATGCTTGCTTAGTACTACAGTTGTAATTCATGCCAACAGAACGCCTCTGCTCTTGTAGTGGCAGCGTCTGGCCACGGCCTGATGGTGGCGCCGCCATACCGACCAGGAGAGCACTTCCTTCCAACGCGGGGTTCGTCGGCTCAGCACCAACCGACACAGGAGCTTGCGCACTTCGGAGACCGTCAGCTCCACCAGAGCCCTCGCTTTCTCTTGAAAGCCAGAAGGCTGTCGGTGTCCTCCGCTTTCGGCCCCCCCTTTTGTAATGCCTCGATGTCTTGGCCTTTGGCCCGGATGGCGGCGAGGAATGCGTGGGCGAAGAGCGCGAGGGTGACGTGCCGGTACCAGCCGCGCCAGCTACGGACTTCGTAGTGGGAGAGTCCCACCTCCCCTTTGGCCTCCTCGAAGCCGATCTCCACCCGCCAGCGCATGCCGGCCACCTTCGCCAGCTCTTCGAGCTTAGTGCCTCCGGGAGCGAAGACCGTGTAGGCGGTTAGCTCGTCCGGATCCTCGGTGGAGCGGCGCACCAAAAGCCACCTCTCGAACCCTTCTTGGATGGGTGGGTTGAGCGGTAGCCTGAGCCAGTCGTAGAGACGCGGACCTTTCGAGCCCTCTCCGGCTGAGAGGCGTCTCCAACTGCCCCCGGCTTCTTCTAGCGCCGAATCCCCCTGGCGCAGGGATTCGAGCACCGTGCTCACTCGATGCTGGTAGAAGCCGACCCACACGTGAGCTTTACCCGAGAGGGTCAGCACGTAGGACTGCTCCCTCTCTTCGAGGAACATCCCAAGTCGCCTGGTATCCCCGTAGACGGAGTCGGCCACCACCCACGCCGCCTTCACGCCCCCATCCAGGGCCCTCCCGAGCATCTCTTTGGCCAGAAGGGGCTTGGTTCGCATCCCGATCTCTTCTGGTACTCTGGCTTGCTCGCGTCGGTCTTGGTCCTCGGCCCACTCCTCGGGCAAATACAGCTCGCGGTCGATGAAAGTCTGACCCCGACGGGAAGCGTAGGTCAGGAAAACGCCCACCTGGCAGTTCTCCGTCTTGCCGGCGGTGCCGGTGTACTGGCGCTTTACCCCGACACTCTTCTCTCCCTTCTTGATGAAGCCCGTCTCGTCGACGATGAGAACACTCTCATCGTCTGCCAGATGCTCGATGACGTACTCTCTCAAGTCGTCCCTCACTGCACCGGCATCCCAGTTGGCTCGTCCCAGCAAGTGCTGAAGGCCATAGGGCGTGGTGTTTCCCGCCACTTCGGCCAACTGCCAAGAGTTCTTGCGCTCGGCCCCAGAGAGCAAGCCGCGCAGATAGTCGTGCGCTCGCTGGCGCACTTCGGAGCGAGCGAAGCGCGCAGCGATCCGCTCGTCGACCTCCTCCAACTCCTCAGTCCACGATCTCACCATCTTCCGGTCCACCGTATGGGACATCAAGCCCTCCTTCCTCCTCGGGAGCATGATGCCAAACCACACCACTATCTACAACTGTAGTACTA
>JACCTS010000052.1 GCA_013812245.1 Rubrobacter sp. | reverse complement strand
GGCCCAGGGCGCGCTTGCCTATCCTCATCACCGCCTCGGCCACTATCGCTATGACGACCGGCTGCACGCCGTAGAGCAGACCCGTAATCGCCGGCACGTCCGAGTGGGCCACCGCGAGCCAGGAGAGAAGAAGGAGTACAAAGATCGAAGGCAAAACGAAGAAGGAACCCGCGACGATACCGCCCAGGGTCCCGTGTAGCCGCCAGCCGATGTAGGTCGCCACCTGCTGGGCCTCGGGGCCGGGCAGGAGCATGCAGAAGTTGAGGGTACGCAGGTACTGCCCCTCTGAGACCCAGCGCTTCCGCTCGACCAGCTCCCGGTGCATGATGGCGATCTGGCCCGCCGGCCCCCCGAAGTTGATAAACCCAAGCTTCACCCAAAACCGGAACGCCTCCCAGAAACCAACCGGCTTGGTCCCCGTATCCGCCTCAGTGCTCATGCCACCACCTCTCTCGCTGACAAACTCCAAAATATTCAGCACAGAGTAACCGTGGTTACATCAAACGTCAAGACCTCCGCACGTTTCGGATGGAGGTGGTGAAGAAGCCGGGTTTTTGGGAAGCGTGGTTACGCGATCCCGGGAATGTTCTTTACAGAAAAGCGTCCGGCCTGGGTGTGTAGACACATCCAGGCCGGACGGAACTTTCGATGGTTCTGTTACTCGGGCTTATTCAGGAACCTGAGCGGCTTCAGGCTCGACGATTGGCTCGCGATCACGCCGGAGGGCGGTGATGGCGAAGTACAGGGCGACGGCCCACACGACGAGGATGGCGAGGTAGGCGATGGTCGCGGTCACGCCCGAGATGCCGATAGCACTGAAGAAGGTGTTGGCGTTGACCATCAGGATAAAACCGCCGACAGCCGTTCCCAGCACGCGGGCGTTGAGGTGACGAACGACCCACGCCGCCATCGGGGCGGCGACGATGCCGCCGACGAGCAGCGAACCGACCACGCCCCAGGGCACGTCGGTGAAGCTCAGGGAGATCAGGAACCCGATGCTGGCGCAGAGGGCCACGATGAACTCGCTGGTATCGACGGTGCCGACGACCTTGCGCGGCTCCATGCGGCCAGAGGAGAGCAGCGTGGGCGTGGAGATCGGCCCCCACCCACCGCCACCCGCGGCGTCGAGGAAGCCGGCCACGAAGCCTAGAGGCGTGAGAAATTTCCTCGATATCGGCAGGTGTGAAACGATCTCGGAGGTCCGGTTGAAGGCGAAGCGCGCCAGCACGTAACCGCCGAGGAGGAACAGGAAGATGGCCACGAAGGGCTCGGCCATCGCCGCGTCTATGATGTTGACGAGCACCACGGCCCCCAGGAACGCGCCGATACCGCCAGGGACGGCCAGCCAGAGAACCTTGCCCCAATCCACGTTGCCGAATCGCCAGTGGGACACCCCGCTGGCCGCCGTGGTGCCCACCTCGGAGATGTGCACGACGGTGGACGCGAGCGCCGGCGTGAGCGCCGCCACCGATAGCAACAACGTCGTCGAGGTTACACCGTAGGCCATGCCCAGTGACCCATCCACCATCTGGGCGATGAAACCCAAAAACGCCAATAACACTAGATTACGCACCACGGTCTCCTTTTCATATCTTTGCCTACTAACCTAGTATTTTTATATTGTCTACTAGTTTAGTGCTCAATTTCCGATTCGAGGACTCTATACAGCTTCATGGAGGTTGTCAAGCTGAATTGTTAAGAATTTTTTAGCTCTGGAAAGTTTGCTCAGTGCCGCCCGCTATTTTGCGTAAAGTGGAGAGCGTGAGGCTCACGCGACGGTCGTGGTGGGGTCGGACGGGGAGCGCTGGTCCGGGGTGTTCAGTTCGGCGCCCTTCGGGGCGAGGACGGGACCGTCGAGGAGGGGATCCCCGGTCTCGCGCATCCAGGTTTCGAGCCGTTCGTTCAGGTCTTCGAGTACGTTTTCGTGGGCCGGGTCTCCGGCAAGGTTGTGCGCTTCGTTGGGGTCGTGGAGGAGGTCGTAGAGTTGCTCGGCGGCGACGGGAGTATCGGCGTATCCGTTGGAGAGCACGACCTCTTTGCTCGGGCCATCATCTATGTTGGCGATGACGGGGGTTGGATGCTCGTCGTCGAAGCGCCGGATCAACTTCCAGCGATGGGTGCGGACACAGCGTTCCGGCTCGTAGGCGACGTGATACGTCTTCTCGGCGAAGATGGCGTCCCGGACCTCTTCGGCCTCGCCGTTCACGAGCGGGAGCAGCGACTCGCCCTGGAGCCAGGATGGATGCTCGGCGCCGGCGAGGTCGCAGACCGTCGGGAACAGGTCTATGTGCGAGACGAGGGCATCCGAAGCCTTCCCGCCCGAGAAACCGCCGGGCCCGCGCAGGATGAGCATGACGCCAAGCCCCCGGTCGTAGAGCGTGGCCTTCGCGCCGGGGAAGGCGAGGCCGTGATCGGTAGTACAGATCACGAGCGTGTTCTCGGCGAGCCCCTCGGCGTCCAGGGCGTCTAGCATGGCCCCCACGCCGCGGTCCAGGGAGCGCGCGCTCTCGTAGAAGGCGGCCATGTCCAGGCGCGTCTCGGGCGTGTCGGGGAGGTTGGGCGGCGGCATGACGTGTGCCGATCGTTTCGGGGAGTGGGCCCGGTCGTCGGTGGTGGGTCTTCTTCTATTCTCGGTGGTGGCATCTTCCATCGCCGAAGCCGGAACGGTGTTGTTCGGCACCGTGATCCTGGCCTGGGCGCTACTCCCGGCGCTGGTCGGCACCAGGGATGCGCTGGACGCCGGACACATATTCATGCTGATCTCGCTCGGCACCGTGGTCGTAGTTGGCCTCGCCCGCTACGGTCCAGACGCGCTCTCGCCTTAAGAAAAGGAGGGCGAGGATTGCATGATCCCCGTCCTCTCCAACTCTGAATGTCCTCGAAAGCTAGTTGTACGCCTCGACCCCTTGAGGTCGAAGATACCCGAAGAACTCCAGCTTCTCGATGACGCGCTGGGCGCTCTCGTGTGGCTCTTCCTGGTCGGTGTGGACGTGAAGATCCGGGGCCGCCGGCGCCTCGTACGGGTCGCTAACCCCCGTGAACTGCGCGATCTCGCCGGAGTACGCCTTCTTGTAGAGGCCCTTCACGTCCCGCTCCGCGCACACCTCCAAAGGAGCATCCACGAACACCTCGACGAAGTCCACGATCTGGCGCCGCACCTCGTCACGAGGCTCCTTGAAGGGAGAGATGGCCGAGACGATCACGCCGACCCCGTTGCGGGTGAGGAGGTTCGCCACGAACCCGATCCTCAGCACGTTGGTGTCCCGGTCCTCGCGGGAGAAGGTAAGTCCCTTCGAGAGGTTGGTGCGCACGATGTCGCCGTCGAGGGCTTCCACCTTCACCCCTCTCTCCTGTAGCTCCTTCTCCACGATCTCCGCGATGGTCGATTTCCCGGCGCCCGAGAGCCCCGTGAACCACAGCGTGAACCCGCGTCCGTACCTGGTCTCGTTTCGCATCATTTTTTCTCCTTCCTTCTACTGTTGCTCTGCTCGCTGGCCCTCGATCAGGACCTTGACGACCTCCGGCCTCGAGAATTCCGGCGGCGGATACTCGCCCTTGCCGAGCATCTCCCTCACCTTCGTACCCGAGAAAAACACGTGCGAAGAAGGGTCGTGGGGGCACGTCTTGGAAGATGCCATACCCTGGCACTCTTCACAGAAGAACGCGTGCTCGAACATCAGGGATGTGATCCCAAGCTCCCCTTCCTCGAACTCCTGGAAGATGTGCTGGGCGTCATACGTGCCGTAGTAGCTTCCGACCCCGGCGTGATCCCGGCCCACGATAAAGTGCGTGCAGCCGTAGTTCTTGCGGCACAGCGCGTGGAAGATCGCCTCCCGCGGCCCCGCATACCTCATCGCCGCCGGGAACACCGCGAGGACGGTTCGGTTCTTCGGGTAATAGCGTTCGAGGATGACTTCGTAGCTCTTCATCCTCACCGCCGCCGGGATGTCATCGGACTTGGTCTCGCCGACTAGCGGGTTGAGGAGCAGTCCATCCACGGTTTCAAGCGCGCTCTTCTGGATGTACTCGTGCGCGCGATGGACGGGATTTCTGGTCTGGAAGCCGACGACTTTCTTCCAACCTCTTTCGACGAAGAGCTCCCGGAGTTCGGCTGGCGTATGGTAGTGCTGTGGGAAAGGCCCGCGGTCGGGATCTCGCAGGAAGTCCACCTCCCCGCCGAGCAACACGTCGCCCCGCCGGTAGATGGCGGCTACGCCGGGATGGTCGGTGTCGGTGGTGCGGTAGACCTCGCGGGCCTCGCGCTCCCTGTCGTAGCGGAAGCGCTCCCTGAGCATCATGGTGGCGACGATCTCCCCCATGCCGTCCGTCAGCGAGATCTCAGAGCCTTCCGTGAGAGAGTTCGCCGTCTCCTCGTCCGTGGGGAGGGTAACGGGCATGCTCCACGGCAGCCCGTCCGGGAAGCGCATCTCCCCGACCACACTCTCGTATTCTTCGCGTCCCATGAAACCCTCGAGGGGGCTGAAGACGCCGGTGGAGATCATCTCGAGGTTCGAGAGCGTCCGCGGTCCGAGCTTGACCGCAGGCAGGCTGGCGGCCTCTCTCAAGCGTTCTTCGTGTTCCTCCGCCGGGACGGCGCGGTCCACGAGCTTTCCTCCGTGCGGGGCTATGGTTCCGTTTTCCGTCAGCAGCAACTTTCCATGGTCCTCCTGATCTGTTTTACGTCGTTCACGAACCCCGCTGCGCCGGAAGCTGCGTAGCGGGAATGGCATGCGCCGAGAGCTGATAATAGTAGGGAAGACAGTATTCGTAGGCTTCCTGAAGCTCCTCCGGCAGATCCGGGTCGCGCCGCTCGGCGGGTTCGATGCCGGAGCTCTCCTGAGCGTCGGCGTGCCATCCGTCCCAGTTGTCCCACCGCTGTACCTCCCGCGGCTCCCACGTCAGGGAACCGGAACGGAAGGGGATCTGCAACCGCTCGCAGTACGAGGCGAGCACGCCGGCCGGGTTCTCCGAGAAAGTCATGGCGTCCACGACGATAGGTTCCTGTCCCGCGTCCTGGGAGAGCCGGAATAGCCGGTAGAGCTGGTCGTAGCCCGTCTCTTCCAGCGTGAAGTCCGGCCACATCTTGTACAGCGACACGAGTACGTACTTCGGGTCCCGTATGATGAAGGTGTTGGCGAAGCTGTCGGCGAACTCCGGGCCGAGCAGGTTCT
>JACCTS010000013.1 GCA_013812245.1 Rubrobacter sp. | reverse complement strand
GCTTGCCGACGTGAGGATAGACGGAGACAAGGTGCGGATAGCGAGAGAGCGAGCGTTTCTCTCCAAGAGGGAGCTGGCCGGACTAGCCGGGCTGGATCGGAACACCATAGGCCGAATCGAGGAAGGTGTTACAGAGGTTTATCCGCGCACCATCCGCAAGATCGCCCAGGCCCTCTCCGTAGATCCCGCGTCCCTTACCCCACAGGAGTAGCCATGCCCTCAACGAACGGCCACGGTCCGAAGAGGGCCATACTCTACGTCCGCGTCTCCACAGAAGAGCAGGCAAAGTCCGGGTACTCCATACCCGAGCAACTCAGGGAGCTCAGAACTTACGCGGCACGGGAAGGCTACCGGGTAATCGAGGAAGCTATTGATGACGGCCACAGCGGCGCGGACCCGTACCGACCGGGCCTCCGGCGAGTTATGGAGCTGGCGGAGGGCGGGGCCATAGACGTCGTGCTCGCGAAAAAGCGTAACAGGCTCTTCCGATCCCGCCTCTACCGGCTCCTGTGGGATCAGGACCTCGGGGAGCTCGGGGTGAAGCTCGTAGCCCTGGACGACACCGGCAACCGTTTCGGCGACGCGATGCAGGACGAGTTTGCAGAGTGGGAACGGGAAGAGATCGCCAGGCGCACCCAGGAAGGGCTGCTGGAGAAATGCCGGGGCGGGCTCGTTGTAAAGAGGAAGCGGGCAGCCTACGGCTATCGCGCCAGCGAAGACGGGAATGCCCTGGAGGTATCGGAAACGGAGATAGAGGTCGTGCGGAGAATCTTCCGCGCCGTGGCCGAAGGAATGTCTGTGCGTTCCGTGCGCCTCTCTTTGGAACGGGACGGCATACCGGCGCCGTCGGGAATCGGCCGCTGGAACCACACCACGATCAAGAACATGCTGGAGAACGATCTCTACGCGCCGCACACCCGAGAAGAGGTCGCTCGGTTGGTCGAACCGGCCGTCGCCGCCCTACTGGACGAGAACGGCCTCTACGGGCTGTGGACGTGGAACACGCGAAAGACCACGCGGCGGAAGGTGTGGGACGAGGCTGCTGGCGAGTTCAAGATCCGCTACAGCTACGCCCCGCGCCCGAGGGAAGAATGGCTGTTTGTGCCGGTGCCTGGCGCTGGCATAACGGAAACGGTGATCGAGGCCGCGAGACAAAGCCTTAAGGACAACGCCCGCAAGCCTTCGGAGGCCGATAAGCGTTTCTGGGAACTCTCCGGCGCCATCCTGCGTTGCGGCGAGTGTGGCCACACTTTGAGGCCGCACACTATCCGTAAGAGCAGCGGGAAGCACCTCCACTACTACGCCTGCCGCTCTCGGTACAACACGGGGCCGGCCCGCGACTGCTCCAACAACAGGCATCTGCGCGCCGAGAGAATAGAGGAGCAGGTCTGGGAGTTCGTTCGCGGACTGCTCAAAGATCCCGAGCGAATACGGGTCGGGTTGGACAGGCTGATAGAAGAAGAGCGGCGGGATGCCGGCCGAGACCCCGAGCATGATGCAAAGTTCTGGTCGAAGAAGATGACCGAGGCCGAGGTGGAGCGGCGCGGCTACCACAGGCTTGCCGCCAGGGGACACATGACGGACGAGGAGCTCTCCGGAGCCCTCTCGGAGTTGGACGATATCCGCGAGACTGCCGAGCGCGAACTGGAGGCTGCTCGTGCCCGGAGCGAGGCGCTGGAACGCCTGTCGCGCGACAGGGACGCTCTCATGGAGTTCTACGCCGGCATGGTCCGGGAGGCGCTCGACGACCTGGCATCCGAGGAGCGCCACCACATCTATAAGCTGCTCCGGCTCGGCGTCCGCTTCCGTCCCAACTGGCCGCTGGAGATATCAGGCGTCTTCGCGGAAGTAGCAGAGGAGGCGGAAGCGGGTTTGTCTTCCTGCAAACTTTCGCCGCTTGGCGTATAAAGGTTCCGTGGAGATACGAAGTTCAGAATGGAACGTGACCGATGTACGGTGAGAACGCGCCGCCGTCGTGGGCCCGGCTGCCGGGGGCGCGATGCCGGGCGGTCGAGCAC
>JACCTS010000009.1 GCA_013812245.1 Rubrobacter sp. | reverse complement strand
CCAACCGAATCGTAGAGATCTTGACTTTCCTGCAAGCATCTCACGGCTTGCTCCGTGTCGCCGGTCCTCAGCGACTCTGCCCCTGCCAGGATGAGGACATCCGCCGCGCCATCTACATCCTCCGAGGTTCGCAGAACCTCGGCCACCTCCTCGGGCTCCCAAACCAGCTCCTCGTCGCCCAGACGGTAGCGCATGAGCTGCGCCAGGTAGGTCGCTCGCGCGAGCGCGAGGGAGGTCATCGCGCCACCGGCTAGGGCCTCTTCCATCCAGCGGAGCACCTCGCCGTGCGGCCCGAGCGACCAGAAGAACCGACGCAGCATGTAGATAGGGCGAACGGACAGCTCTTCCCGCCCGTTCGAGAGCGCCCAGGAGACCGCCGCCCGCAGGTTGTCCCGCTCGGTCTCCATCCGGTCCAGCCGCTCGACCATCCTCGGTCCTGTCAGGTCTGGTCCTACCTGCTCGGCGAGTGCGAGATAGTAATCGGCGTGTCGCTCTCTTGCATCATCCGCCTCTCCGCTCTGGTGTAGACGCTCCAGGGCGTACTGCCGGATCGGCTCCAGCATCCTGTATTTCTCCCCGGATCCGCAGCGCCGCACGGCTGGTGACGAGCACGACGAGGTCCGGGCACGTGCCCAGCAGTTCCGCCACGTCGGGGGCGGCTTCCATCACGTGCTCGAAGTTGTCCAGTGCGAGCAGTATCTTTCTTCCTCCGAGGTACTCTCGGAGGGTCTCTCGCACGGAACGTCCACCGGTCTCTTGCAGGCCGAGGGTCCTGAAGATGGTGGACAGGACGAGGTTCGCATCGTTCAGGGACGCCAGCGCGATGAAGGCGACACCGTCGGTGAAATTGCCCCGCACGCCCTCCGCAACCTCCAGGGCCAGGCGCGTCTTGCCGACGCCTCCGGGGCCTGTGAGGGTCAGCAGCCGTGTCATGTCCCGTTCGAGCAACGAGCGCACCGCCGGTCTACGTGCTCGGCGCGGCGCAGAACGGCGGCAGCATCGGCGCGCT
Source organism: Rubrobacter sp. (assembly GCA_013812245.1). GTDB lineage: Bacteria > Actinomycetota > Rubrobacteria > Rubrobacterales > Rubrobacteraceae > JACDGB01. Next base: position 6,144 of record JACCTS010000009.1, on the reverse strand, counting down.
GCCGCCGGGGGAGAGGGACGCCCGGTTCATCGTCAGCCACCGCTCCGAGGAGGCGTTGGGGCAGAGCTTCGGCAAGAACGCTCTCGTGCTCGGCCTCATCGCCCTCGGCCTGTTCGTGTTCGGAGCCATCTTCGTCGCCGTGGGCGTCGCGGCGGCATTCGGCTACATCCAGTTCTAGAATCGGGTCTATCCAAGCCCTGTTCGTATACCCTGTCCGGGTTACGATGCGGGTATGGACGGCAAGAAGGAGAAGTCGCTCTGGGTCGAGGCATCGCTGCTCATGGCGGTCCTCCTGCTGGGGACCAACCCGGTTGCGGTGAAGTCTGCGGTGGCGGAGATACCGCCGCTGCCGTTCGTGGCGCTGCGGTTCACGGCGGCCGGGCTCCTGGCGCTGGGAGTGGCGTGGCTGCTCGGCGTCGCGGGCGGGGTAGGGAGGCGGGATCTTCTCGCCATGATCGGGGTTGGGGTCGTCGGCGTGGGGATGAACAACGTGTTCTTCACGCTCGGGGTGAGCCAGACCACCGCTTCGAATACGGCCCTCATCTACGCGGCGGTTCCGGTGTGGGGCATGATCCTGGGCTCCGCCCTGGGCCTCGAACGGCCGACCCAGAGGGGCATTCTCGGGGTGGCGCTCGCCATCACCGGGGTCGGCGTGATCGTATACGGTGGGCTCGGAGCGGACGGCACGAGCCTCGCCGGAGACCTGCTGGTCGTCGGCGCCACCGTGTGCTGGAGTTCCTACGCCGTTTTCTCGCTGCCGCTCCTGCGGCGCCATCCGCCGCTCACGGTCGCCGCGTACACCATGCTTTTCGGTGGGCTGGCCGCGGCGATGCCTGCCGTCCCGTTCTTCGCGAGGGTGGAATGGGCTGACGTGGGCGGCGGAGCTTGGATCGCCGCGCTCTATTCCACAGTATTTGTGGCCGCGTTCGGGTTCGCGGCCTGGCAGCGAGGCATCTCCAGCATCGGGGCCAACAGGGTTCTCGTGTACCAGTACCTGATCACGCTGACCGGCGTCGTCGCTAGTATCCTGCTTCTGGGAGAGGACTTCGGGATGGAGAAGGTCGTCGGAGGCGTCATCCTTCTCGGCGGCGTATACATGGCTCGAAGCTAGTTATCTGCTCTTCTGTAATCTTTCATTGAGCGTCTTCGATCTCGCGCAGAAGAATGTCCTCGGGGCCGTCTTCCTCGTCGACGTGCGAGCCGATCTTGCGGAACCCGAAGTGGTCCGCGATCCGCAGAGAAGGCGTGTTCTCCGGGCTGATGCTGACCACGAAGCGCGCGACGTGGTGCTCCTGGCGGGCCCACTCCATCAACGCCGCGCACGCTTCCGCAGCGTAACCTTGCCTCCTGAACGGCGCGAAGACCGAATACCCGAACTCCACGCTGCCGGGCGCGAGGTCGCGGAGATAGTCCGCGTCCGGCCGGTCGTGGAAGCCTATGTGACCGATCATGGTCCGCTCCTGGCGCAAGCCTATCGCCCGCAGGAGCCACGGTTCCAGCGCGGGGTCCCGGCGCATCTGATCGAGCCGAAGCCTCATCAGGCCGCGCTCGCGCAACCAGACCTCGGGAACCTCCAGGCCGAGGATGCCGGAGGCCGTCGCCGGATCCCTGGCGAGACACGCCTCCAGAAACGCTGGAGACATGGAGACGAGGTCGAGGCGATCCGATGCTATCGTCGCCGTTTCCACCGTCATGCCGCGACGAGAGCGTACAGGTGCGTCTCGATATACCGGTTCCTCGGGTTGCGGAAGGTCTTTTCCCACCGCATACTGATCTTCTCCGCCACCCGGATGGACGCCGCGTGGGCCGTGGGCATATTCGCCACGAGACGCCGGATGCCGAGCCTCTCGACCGCGTGGCGTTTGCACGCCTCTGCCGCCTCGACCGCGTAGTCGTTGCCCCAGAACGGATGGTGGATGATGTATCCCAGGTCGTATTCGGGTTCGCCGGCTATCTCAGCGCGCATGATGCCGCAGTCGCCGATGACTTCGCCGGACGACTTCAGGAGGACCGGACACCGCCCGAAGCCCGTCTCCTCGTGGTCGTGGAGGCTGCGGGAGATCCAACGCCTCGTGTCCTCTTCCGTGAACGGGACGGGCCAGAAGCTCATGGTGACGGCGTCGGAGAAGATTCGGTGCAACGCCCCGAAGTCATCCGGGGACGGAGGACGCAGGATCAGGCGTTCGGTCTCTACTGTTTGCCCACGATCCAAGCACGCCTCCGATCCGCAGTCTACTTCCGGGCCACGTTATGGGTAGAACCGGCGCCGGTCAAGCGCGGGCGTCGGCATGTAAGCTTTCCTGGAAAGCGGAGAAAGCACCATGCTGGATACCACGACCGAGGCCGGAGGCCGGGCGGAGCGGCGGCTGCGCGATGAGGAGGTCGGCTGGCTCACGACCGTGCGCCACGACGGCCAGCCGCAGTCGGTGCCCGTGTGGTTCTTGTGGGACGGGGAGACGATGCTCGTGTACTTCCGCTAAGACACACAGGTTCCTCGGGCAGGAGGCCCGTGAGCACGCCAGCGGCCCCAATGGAGCCGTCCGCGCCAGCGGTGATCTTGAGCCGCAGCGCCCTGTAGGCTTCGTGCCGATCTTCGGCCGTGAAATGCACCAGTCCCTCGGGCACCATTGCAGCGTAGCGTTCCATGATGTTCTCCGCCTCCGCTTCCAGGCTCGTGAGGGTCTCCTGTCGTGCGCGAAGCTTCGCGGCCTCCCGCTCCAGCGTCGAGCGCTGCTCCTGGAGGACGGCCAGCCTCTCGCGCAGTTCCGCGGCTGACAGCAGCCCCTCCACGGCAAGGTCTTGCGCCCTCGAACGCTGGGCGTCGAGCTCGGAGATCCTCCGCAGGCACGATGCATGCAGCCGTTCGGGATCGCCATGTGGCCCGCCGGCGCGCTCCGTCTCGATGAGACGCTCCAGACCGGTGCGCAGGCTTTCGGGGTGCAGCAGCTTCTCTTTCACCCACGTCCACACGCGATCCTCGATCTCTTCGGCCCGCAAGTTTCGAGCCATCTCGCACGAGCCGGCGCCGTAATCCTTGTTCTTGCCGCAACGGTAGTAATGGTAGTAGGCGCCGCCTTTCCTGCCGCTCCTCCTGTCTGCACGCATAGCCCACCCGCATCCGCCGCACACGAGCACCCCGCCCGAGAGTTCCCAAAATCGGTATCCGGCGGAGGACGGTGACTCGTTCGCTTCCAGTATCCGGCGGCCGGCGTACACCCAGTCCGCAGGTATACCCGAATCGGGGATCGGAACGCCGATCCACTCTTCGGCGGGCTTGGGTACGAGTTTCTGCCGTCGCCGGTAGCCGCGGGTGCCGTCCGGCTTGGTGTATGCCGTTTGGTGGCTGATCGAGCGGTTCTTGCCCCACCACGAGACCCCGTAGCGAGCCTCGGGTTCGAGGCGGGCGGCGACTTCGGGCGGGAACAGTTGGCGAACCTCCTCAAACGGCCGCGCCAGGTAAGCGTCGTGGAAAATCATGAGCCGCAGCGTCTTCGTGTTCCATCGTCCCAAGCCCGTGGGCGACTCGATGCGTTCCCGCTCCAGGGCCGTCTTAATGCCGTTCAGACTCTTGCCTTCCACGCCGACCTCTCTGAAGATCCGGCGTACGAGGGGCATTGTGTCCTCGTCCACCTCGTAGGCGTCCCTGGCGCCGTTGAGCTTGAAGCCGAACACCGGGCGGGCCACGGCGACGATCTTTCCCTCCCTGGCCTTGCGGTTCTTGCCCCGGCGGGTCCGTTCGGCGGTCTTCGCGCGCTCGAACTTGGCGAGCTGGTCGAGGATGCCGTCCGTGAGCTGACCCTCCGGGCTCTCGTCGCCCCGGTCGTTCATGGCCTGCAAGCAGCTCCCTCGCTCGGCCAGTTCTTCCCGCAGCAGGTAGAGGTAGGCCGGCTCGCGGGCGAAGCGGTCGCGGTCTTGCGCCAGCACCGCCGCGACGCGGGGTTCCCCGGCGGATACGAGATCCCGCACGCGGTCCATGCCGGGCCTCTCCATACTGGCGCCGCTCTGCCCCGGATCGGAGACCTCTTCGAGAACCTCGTAGCCTTCGCGGGAAGCGTATGCCCGGAGCGCTTCGAGTTGCTGGGCGAGGGAGTAGCCTTTGCTGGCCTGTTCTTGCGTGCTGACGCGAGCGTAGAGGATCGCTAACTTCGGGCCAGCGGAGCTGCCGTTCGTGTCAGGCATCGTCACCTCCTACGAGATCCCTGGCATCCACGCCGAGCGCCTTCGCTATCTTGCGGATCGTGCGGAAGTGCGGCTCCGCCCGGTCCCTCTCTATCCTGTTGAGGGTGGTGAGGCCGATGCCCGCGCGCTCGGCAAGCTCCTGCTGCGTCAGCAACGCCCGCTCCCGCTCCCTCTTCACCTGCGTGCCTATCTTCATCACCTCCGATTATCGTGAACGTACAGATATTTTACCACAAACAGCAATCAAACGGTGTATAGACGGCAATCATGCGGTACAATGAAGACGTCGGATAAAGAGATGGCCCCGGCGCTGCACCGCCAAGTAACAGCCCGGAGCCCGGACCAAGAGGAGAAGCTCTTGATCGAGACCAGTGTACCGAAGCGAACCACCCGTAACCACCGCAGCGACCATGCGTTCCTGGAGATCCTCGAAGAAGACTTTGGCATTTCCCGGTTCGCCCTCCGCAGCTCCTTCATGGGAGTCCCAGCCGCCCCGAAGCGTCAGGCCATCGCCTTGTGCGAGTGGGCCGTGCGGGTGACCGGCGGAAATCCCGGCGAGGCCGGAGACGCTCTTCGGGCGTGGGCGAAGAAGCATGGCCAGGGCCGGTACGACCGGCGCCTGGTCGAGGCCCCCGAGATCACCTACGAGCACAACGAGCACCTTCGACGCACCGGTCGGCTGTAGGCTGCCCGATGCTCCCACATAGAGCGGCCCTGGAGAGAGGACCCAAAGGTGGACCGGGGCGGACCTACCGCCCCGGTCGGGGCGCGAACCCGAGGGAAGGCGAGGGGTGCCTTTAGGCGGCGCGAGCATGCCCCCACACTCGCGCGGCGACCTCGCGGTTCGCGCCCGTCTGGTGAAGCTGGTGGGGGAGGCAAGGCTGGGGACCTCACATTACGGGGAGTTGCGGCCTTCCAGGCGACCGCCCCCAACCACCGCCAACCCTTACTCGGCCAGGGCGTGGGCCTCGGTGATCTCGGGGTACTCCTGGTAGATTTCGCTCCGGGCCGCGGCGAGGCGGGCGCCAGGGTCCTGGATCTTGCGGAACCGCTCGGGCTGGCGCTCGATCTTCTCCTTCGCCAGCTTCGTCGCCACTGCCCTGCTTAGCCCTCGACTCTTGTGCTTGATGGCCCTGAGCTCGGGTCGGTGTCATGAGTCGCAAAGTAACGGTCTCATTGACCCTCGAACGCGACCCGCATTTCAGCTGTCGCAGGTCGTCATGCAACGTTTTGCAAGTTTATTCGCCACCGCTACATCTTGGGACGTCTCCGCTAGTTTGTAGGGTCGGAAACCGACGATCCAGCCCCTCGGAGGCCCTACTCATCCACGATCCTGAGTACGGACGTCGGAGAATGCACCTTCCACGCACTCGGGTGAATAAATGCAAGAAGAAGGGCCGGGGCGTAGAGCCGCCTCGGCCCGAGTACCGTTGCTTAGATCCCCTCGGGCGGCTCCCCGCCGGTGTGGGCGAACAGCTTGCACACGATCTTCCACACCCCCTCGATACGCGCGAGCTGGAAGTAGTCGACGAAGGAGACCGACCCCCAGTAGCCCTCCTCGGCCACCACCCCAACCGCCGCATCCCCCGTCTGCTGCACCGAGAGGATGCGCGAGCGGTAGGTGCCGGTGTCGGCGGGCGCGCTCTCGGCCAGCGCGAAGAGCTCCGCGATCGGCACGTCGTAGCGCTCTCCGGCGAGGGACCCGAACATCCGCGCGTCCGCATGGAAGGCTTCCTGCAGCTTCGCGATGTCACCCTTGGCCTCCCCCTCGGTGCACAGCTGCAACACCCGGCAGATCGCGTCGTAGTCACCCACCACATCTGCTGCGGCGCCGGTGGGGCCCTCTTTGGCCTGAGCCATGAGCCACCTCCTTCTAGCTCGTGCGGCAGCCGGTTGCACTACTGGCTCCCCGCGCCCCCTAGGTGCCCACCATCCGCGGGACGTGGTTCTGAGCCTCTGCTCGCT
>JACCTS010000441.1 GCA_013812245.1 Rubrobacter sp. | reverse complement strand
GGGCCGGGGCCGCCGCCTTCGAGTATGTCAGGCGTGCCATCGAGCTTGCCCTGGACGGGAGCGTGGCCGCGATAGCGACCGCGCCGCTCAACAAGGAAGCGATGCACCTCGGTGGACACAAGTATCCCGGACATACGGAGATACTCGCTGAGCTTACCGGCACCGAGGACTACGCGATGATGCTCGTTGCAGAGGACCTGCGGGTCATCCACGTGAGCACGCACGTCGCGCTGCGGGAGGCCATCGAGCGGGCGACGCCCGAGAGGGAACTCGCCGTGATCCATCTCGCCCAAGACGCCCTGAAGAAACTCGGGGTCGAGGAGCCGAGGATCGCCGTCGCCGGTCTCAACCCGCACGCTGGAGAGAACGGCCTCTTCGGGACCGAGGACGCCGAGAAGATCCGACCCGCCGTCGAGAGGGCGAGAGAAGAGGGCCTGGACGCTTCCGGCCCTCATCCGCCTGACACGGTTTTCTCGCAGGCGAAGAAGGGACGCTTCGACATCGTGGTGGTGCAGTACCACGATCAGGGGCACATCCCGATCAAACTGCTCGGCTTCGAGACCGGCGTGAACGTGACCGTCGGGCTGCCTTTCTTCCGAACCAGCGTGGACCACGGCACGGCCTTCGACATCTCTGGGACCGGAGAAGCGGACCATTCGAGCATGAAGGCGGCGCTCGACCTCGCCCGCGAGCTGTCGCAGGCCACCGAAAAGGAGAGGAGCTAGCGTATGGCATTCCCTAGAGTGGTGAAGGTCAGGCAAAATTTCCCGAGACCCCGCGTCGAAAACATCGAGGCGGCGCTGAAGGAGCAGTGTCAGAACGAGGAGGTTCGCTCTCGCATCGAGCCCGGCATGGAAGTCGCCATCACCGCAGGGAGCCGCGGGGTCTCGAACATCGTTCCCATCCTGCGCTCGCTCGTCGGGATCTTGAAGGATGCGGGCGCTTCGCCCTTCATCGTGCCGGCGATGGGCAGCCATGGCGGCGCGACGGCCGAGGGACAGGTGGAAATACTGGAGAGCCTCGGGGTGACGGAGGAGTCCGTCGGGGCGCCCATGCGGTCCTCGATGGAGGTCGTGGAGATCGGGGCGACGGAACGCGGCGTGCCGGTGTACATGGATCGCATCGCTTCTGAGGCCGACGGGGTCGTGGTCGTCGGGAGGATCAAACAGCACACAGACTTCCATGCAAAATGGGAGAGCGGCCTCCTCAAGATGTCGGCCATCGGCCTCGGCAAGCACGCCCAGGCGCTCGCGCTGCACGCGCTCGGCGTCCCCGGCATCAGGGACCACATGGTCGAGGCAGGGAAGATGGTCTTCGCGTCGGGGAAGGTGTTATTCGGGGTCGGGATCGTCGAAAACGCCTACGAGGAGACCGCGATCATCGAGGCCATCCCGCCGGAGAAGGTGGCCGAACGCGAGGCGGAGCTACTGAATGAGTCTGTAAAGCTTATGCCGAAGCTGCCCGTGTCGGGCATAGACGTGCTCTTCGTGGACGAGCTGGGCAAGAACTTCAGCGGCACGGGCATGGACACCAACGTCGTAGGGCGGTTCCGAATTCTCGGCGTCGAGGAGCCGGAGAGCCCGAGGGTGAAGTACCTGATCGTGGGCGACGTCAGCGAGGCTTCCCACGGCAACGCCCTCGGCGTCGGCCTCGCCGACCTCACGACGCGCCGGCTCTTCGAGCAGGTGGACATGGGGGCCATGAACCAGAACGTCCTTACGAGCACCTTTCTGGAGCGCGCCAAGGTCCCGATGGTCGTGGAGGATGATCGCGAAGCACTGGAGGCTGCCATCCGCTGCAACTGGGGCGTGCCGCCGGAAGAAACCCGCTTCGTGCGCATCCCGAACACCCTCCACCTACGCCACGTCTACCTCTCCGAGAACCTAGTGGACGAGGCGCTTGCGAACGGAAACGTGGAGGTCGTCGAGGAGGCTTCGGAGTTGGATTTCGGGGAGGACGGAAACTTCGCTCTCTTCGGCGGCGAGCGGGAGGCGGCCGGAATCTCCCACAGCGCCGAGGACGGCTATTTCAGAGACGGATAGCCGAGAAGCTGTTAGCGTCGGGCTTGTCGGTCGCGATAGCGGAGGAACTGACGGCGACCATCTCCGCCACGACCGTCACGGCGAACATGGTATGAAGGTGCTTCGAGGTCATGCCGATCCCTTTCGGCGCCGAAGATTTTGAAGCTGGCTGTCTCCGTTTATCGGCCCGTGTAGGAAGAACTTTAGCCTATATTTGGCCGCCGGCCGCCACGATGCGCGTGCTGTGGTAGCGTACCGGAGGGATAACGTTCGTGGGATGAGGTGCGAGGATGCAACTTTTCGAGAAGCTCATAGATTATCCAGAGGCCGAGAGGATGGTCC
>JACCTS010000554.1 GCA_013812245.1 Rubrobacter sp. | reverse complement strand
GAGAGGATCAGGTCTTTAAACCGTCGAGATCCCGTTACGTTCGTTCGCTCCCCGACGTTCACGAACAGCGAGTCAGGCCCGATGTTGCACGGCTCCAGTCCAGAGAGGCGGGTCAACCGAGGAAGCTCCGGGATCTCGCGGGGCGCGTGCTCGGAGACGGCGTCGGCTATTGCCTCGACGTGCTCCGGCGTGGTCCCGCAGCAGCCGCCGACGATGTTCAACCAGCCGTTTCTTGCCCAATCCCCAATCTCGGCAGCCATCATCTCGGGCGTCTCGTCGTACTCGCCGAACTCGTTGGGGAGCCCGGCGTTCGGGTACGCGCTCACAGGCACGTCCGCGACCCTCGAAAGCTCCTCGACGTACTGACGCAGTTCCCCGGAACCCAGGGCGCAGTTGAGGCCGACGCTGATGGGTTCGGCGTGGCGGACAGAGTTCCAGAACGCTTCCGTCGTCTGCCCGGAGAGCGTGCGCCCGCTTCTGTCGGTGATGGTGCCGGAAATCATGATGGGCACGTCCAGGCTCGCCTCTTCAAGGTACTCCTTTATCCCGAAGATAGCCGCCTTCGCGTTGAGCGTGTCGAAGATGGTCTCGACCAGCAACAGGTCCGCACCACCGTCCAGAAGACCACACGCCGCCTCCGCATACGATTCCTTCAACTCGTCGAAGGTGATGTTGCGTTTGCCGGGGTCGTTCACGTCGGGCGATAGGGAGGCGGTGCGGTTGGTTGGGCCGATGGCGCCGGCCACGAAGCGTGGCCTCTCCGGCGTCTTCTCAGCGAAATCATCGGCCGCCTGGCGGGCGATGCGGGCAGCCTCGAAGTTCAGTTCGTAGGCGAGATCCTCCAGCCCGTAGTCTTTCTGGGAGATGGAGGTCGAGGTGAAGGTGTTGGTCCCGATGATGTCCGAGCCGGCCTCCAGGCAGGCGTCGTGGATGGCCCGTAACACGTCAGGGCGCGTGATAGCGACCACGTCGTTGTTGCCTTTGAGTTCGTTCGGATGCTCCGCGAACCGTTCGCCCCGGTACTCTTCCTCGGGGAAGCCGTAACCCTGGATCATGGTCCCCTTGGCGCAGTCCAGCACCAGGATACGCTGCTTGAGCAAAGCGCGGAACTCCCGCAACCGGGCTGTTCGATCTTCGTGGATGGTGCTCTGGATAACCATGTGCTACTTATCCTGTCCTTCGAGTCTCGACGGTCAGCTCCGACAAATCCAGTATCTCGCCCGCGATCTCGGCAGGGATGCGGCCGTCCGTCTTTATCCTGGTTCCGAAGGCGGGTTCCTTCGATGCTTCGAGGTAAGCCTCCAGATGCCTCAAACACCAGCCGTGGTTGCCTTCGGACTCGGGGCGGCCCAGAATGCGGCTCCTCAGTGTCTCCTCGGAGGCCGTCAGATAGAAGAGACGCAGATCTGATTCTACGGTGTGTAGGCCGTCAACCAGGCGCTCGAAGCGGTCGCGTCGCCAGATGGTCATCGGGATGACGAGCGTGCGCCCGTACTCTGTCAGCAGCAGCCAGGCCGTCTTCACGACCATAGGCTCCCAGAGCGGGTGGTCCTGGAAATCTTTCCTCCCGTCCACATCTTCGTCCATGTCCCTGGTGAGATGCCAAACGAAGGCTCCGACCAGCTCGGGGTCGTAGACCGCGGCCAGCGGTATGCGCTCCACGTTCATCTCCGCCGCCGTGCTCTTCCCGACGCCGAACGTCCCATTGAGAAAGAGGATCATCGCCCGGCGCCCTCCCCAACAGCTTCTATCACGTCCCCCGCCAGGTCCGGGGCGCTGGCCGGCGGCATCACGTACGCGCCGTTCACCAGCGGCTTCGCCTTCGCGAGCAGGTTACGCGCAACCTCGACCCCGTATTTCGGGGCATCTTCGGGGGAGAGATCCGCGAGCTTCCTACGCACGCCTTCCGGGATGTTTATGCCGGGGACCTCGTGGTGGAGGAACTCGGCCTGCCGTGCGCTACGCAGTGGCATGAGACCGAGGAGGATGGAGAGGTCCGTATCTTCCAGCTTCTCCAGCGTCCTTTCGAGGGCCCCGATCTCGAAGACCGGCTGGGTCCAGAAGGCATGGGCTCCGGCCTCGACCTTGCGCCGGAGCTTGTCTATCTCGGAATCCAGGTCTTCGGCGGTTGGGTTGAAGGAGGCCCCGATCAGAAACCCCGGGGGCGCGCCTATGGGGTTGCCGGCCAGATCCTCGCCCGCGTTCATCCGCGAGAGCGCGTGGACGAGGCCGATGGAGTCGGTGTCGAAGACGCTGGTCGCCTCGGGATAATCCCCGATCTGGGCCGGATCCCCGGTGACGGCGAGTATGTTCCTGATCCCGAGCGCCGCCGCGCCCAGCAGGTCCGCCTGCAACCCGATGATGTTCCGGTCGCGGCACGAGAGGTGGGCGACGACTTCGATTCCAGCCTCGTCCTGTATGATCTTCGCCGCCGCCATAGGGTGCATCCGCAGTCGCGCCCGCGCCCCGTCCGAGATGTCCACGGCGTGCGCCCCGCGCTCCTTGAGCCTCTTCGCCGCCTTCACGACCTGCGTGATGTCGTTGCCGCGAGGCAGGTCCACCTCCACCGTCACCGCGAAACCCGTCCTCAGCCGCTCCGCGAACCCCGAGACGGGCCCGCTCGTTTCCTCCGGTTGCTCGGGCTTCTGCCTGACGGATACGCTCCTGCGAGTAGCGCCGTCCGGGCGGAAGTCCCGGAGCGTCTCGGAGAGGGCGCGGACGTGGGCCGGCGTGGTGCCGCAGCAGCCGCCGATGAGGCGGGCGCCAGCGTTCGCGAGCTCGACGCCGTAGTGGGCGAAGTGTTCCACGTCGCGGCTGTAGCGGATCTTGCCGTTGACCAGTTGCGGGAGGCCGGGGTTGGGGAAGGCGGCCACGGGCCCGGCCGCGGCGGACATACCCTCCACGATACCGACCATCCGCTGCGGCCCGACGGTGCAGTTCGCCCCGACGAGGTCCGCGCCCCAGGCGGAGATCTCCCGCGCCGCCCGCTCCGGCAGGCCCTCGGCGAGCGTCTCGCCGTCCTCAACGAATGTCTTGTAAGCCAGTACGGGAACACCGAGATCTCTGACCGCCTCGTAAGCCAGCCGCAACTCAACCAGGTCGGGGAAGGTCTCAAGCACCAGGGCATCCACGCCGCCCTCGAGCAGCGCGCCAGCCTGCTCCACGAACACGGAACGCGCCTCCTCGGGCCGGACGGGGCCGACGGGGGCGAGCGAGCGGCCCATGGGACCGATGGCGCCGAGCACCAGGACTTTCTCGCCGCCACCGATGTTCGCCGCCCGCCGTGCGAGACGGGCGCCCTCCACGTTGACTTCCCGTACGTTCTCTTCCAGGTCGTGGGCGGCCAGCTTGAAGCGGTTGGCGGCGAAGGTGTTCGTCTCGATCACGCCGGCCCCGGCGCGCACGTACTCTTCGTGCAGACCGACGACCACCTCGGGATGGGTGAGGTTGGCGCGAGCGTAGGGATGGCCGTAGCCAACGCCGCGTTCGGTGAGCAGGGTGCCCACCGCGCCGTCGCCGATCAGAAGCCTGCCTTCGAGTATTTCGTCGAGCCTCGGGCTCAAGAATGTCCCTCTCCGTCTCGTTTACGCTTTCACGCGCGGGGGAGAGAAGTCTAGCCGAGGCTTCGCGAAGGACGTTCGTCGTTCCGACCCCGGCTCATCTCTCGGGAAGCCTCCTGCTCTCCGGCTACCCCGCGGGAGTTGGCACCTGGCACGAAGCCTGCGCTCTCAGCGCCGCT
>JACCTS010000062.1 GCA_013812245.1 Rubrobacter sp. | reverse complement strand
CGGTTGCCGCCCTGGTTTTGCCCGCCACTGCGGCGCTGGCCCGCGCCGGCAGGGGGGCCGCCTCCTCCATCGCCCGCGTCGCCAGCCCGGCCCAGGAACTGGACGTTGTCGGCCACGACATCGACCGCGTTACGCTTGGACCCGTCCTGGGCCTCCCAACTGCGGAACTGCAGCCTGCCTTCGACAAGAATGGGATCGCCCTTCTTCTTGTAGTTGGCGATGGTCTCGCCAAGCTCGCGCCAGGCGGTTATGTTGAAGAAATCCACCTCTTCGTTCTTGGAACGCACCCGGTTCACGGCGATGCCGAAGTCGCACACGGGAATCCCGCTGCCCGTGAAGCGCAGCTCGGGGTCCCGCGTGAGGTTTCCGGCCAGGATCACCCTGTTGAAGTTGACCATGTACGTACTCCTTTCCTCTGCTTTTCTGGACTAACCTTTACCGTAACATCCCCGATTCTCAAGTATCGAATCTTCGGGAATGCTCTCTCGGCACCAATTTGTAACGGGTGGCGATGAATTACGGATGAAAACCGTACGAATTCGCCGGAATTGCCGGTAGATCTTCCACCTGCGACTGAAATCCTTTCGTGACGGCCACGTCGAGTTGCTCGTCCTTGATGGTCACGATAACGTCACCGTTCTCGTCGTTGCGGAACACCTTCGCGCCAATTCTATGGAGACGGTCGAGGGCCTCGGGGGTCGGGTGTCCGTAAGAGTTGTCCGCGCCCACCTGGACAACAGCCACTTTCGGCGGGAAGCGGTTGAGGAAGATCGTGGTCGAAGACGTGCTGGAGCCGTGATGCGTGACCTTGAGAAGCGACAGTGGTCCGGTATACGGGCCGCTCGCCATGTACTCTTCCTCATTCGTCGAGGCGTCGCCCGCGAGCAGGACTCGGGCACTGCCGTAGGTCAGGAGGAGGGCTATGGAATTGTCGTTGATCTCGGTGAAGAGACCACCCTCGGCTTCTGTTGGAGGACCGATAACATCCACCCGAACTCCCCCCAATCCATCAGGTATCCTGTGCGCACGATCTGCACCTTCGAGCCCTCGGCGCGCACGCCCCGCAGGAAGGAATTGTACGTCAGCGTGCCCTTCTCGTCGCCGGAGATGTAGACGTTCTCGACCGGAAAGGCGTCCATCACGTCCAGAAAACCGCCGATGTGGTCCGCGTCGGGGTTGCTGACTATGATGCCATCCAGCGTCCGCACCCCCCTGTCACGCAGGAAGTCCACCACATTCGGCCCTTCCTCCGTTCTACCGGCGTCGATGAGGTGGTTGGTGCCGCCAGCCTGGACGAGCACCGAATCCCCCTGCCCCACGTCTATGAAGCTGACGGAGAGCGAATCAGACGGAGGAGGTTCCACTCCACCCCGCGTCTCGCCCATAGCGAACCCGCAGGCGGAAGTGAGCAGGGCCAGGCAAAGGACTAGGGAGAAAAAGAGCGCCCCGCGGGCCAACCGGCGAAGCTCGTCGGCGTATAGCCTGTCGGCTACTCGCGGTCTTCTGGTGTGAGGCGGTCTATCCACTCGTCGGCTTCGGCGCGGGTGAGGTCTGAGAGCGATTTGCCGATGCGGCCCTCCAGTCTGGAGACGCCGTTCTCGCCCCGCAACTCCTCCGCCAGCGTGCGCAGCAGGTCCACCTGGCTCTTGCGTGCCTTCTGCGAACCCCTTTTCTGGGCGCCTCGCCGAGAGCCCTGCTGAGGAGCGGCCTCGACGGGCTCCTCGGCCCGGCCGTTAGTCGTGGTCTCGTCGACCGCCTGGGGCCGGGTTTCGCCGGTGTCCTTGGTGGAGCTCGAGTTCCGTGGACGGCCGGACCCACCGGAGCTTCGCTCGCGTGCGGGGGCCTCTGGCTCCGCCTGATCGACGGCGCGGGGGTAGGACCGCCCGCCGGACTCTCCGCCCGAAGAGTTCGCGGGCGGCGCATCGTCGCCGTCAGAGAGCTCTTCGAGGGCTGTGGCGCCGACGTTCACCGCGTCCCGGAGCGCCCTGGCTTTCGCCCTTGTCTCAGCCATCCGAATGAGGTGCGGCGCGATGCTGCGCCCGACGTTCTGCGGGCTGGCGTCCCCGATGCCGGAGAAGATGCGCGGCCCGGCCTCTCCTCCCTCCATCTCCACCGTCGCCTTGACGATGGCTACGTTGCCGTTGGCGTCGTCGGGGACCTGGATAAGCTCGGTGTCTATGCCCCGGAGGCCGCGGTTGTGGGCCTCATCGAGGAGACCCTGGAACAGGACGTATTGCTTTCCCTGGCGCGTGATAAGGAATTCGTCCCTCACGATGTCCTCCGGGCTTCCGCCTCGCGGTAGTCTTCGCCTTCCAAGGAGATCCAATCGCACATCGAGATGATGCGGCTGGCCGTCCGTTCTCCGAGCTGTTTGGCAAGGTCCTTTGGGCCGGTGTTGGAGGTGAAGATGGTCGGCAGCGTCTCCCGGTAGCGGTGGTTGACGATCACGAAGACCCTCTCCTGCACCCACGGGGTGGGCTTCTCGGCGCCGAGGTCGTCGAGGATCAGAAGTTCTGCGTTCTTGACGGCCTCCATCCACTCGTCCAGATCGCGGCCCGGCGTCATGTAAGCCCCGCGCAGGTTGTCCAGCAGCTCAGGCACCGTCACGAAGAGCGCCGGCACCCGCTTCCTGGAGATGAGGTCGTTCATCACCGCGACGGCGAGATGCGTTTTTCCGGTCCCCACGTCGCCGCAGAAGTACAGGCCCCGGCCTGCGTCCCGGTTTTCCTCCCAGGCCTTGAGGTAGTGTTCCACCCGCTCTGCGGCCCTCGCGGCGCCGGGCCCGATGTATGGCTTGAAGCTGGAGAAAGTGTAGCCCTTCATGCGTTTGGAGATGCCGCTGCGATGCCGCAAAACCTCCACGCGGGCCTCGCGGCGCATGATCTCCCACTCCCGCTGGTCGTTCTTCTGCTCGCACGCGGGCGTACAGGGATGGTAGTACCACTCGCCCGGACGGTCGTACTTCTTCTGGAGGGCCGGGGGAAACTCGACCCACTCGGCCTGTAGCTCCCGGCCGCAGTGCGGGCAGACGTTATCGTCTAGCCGCAGGGCCCTGGCATTGCGGCTCCTACTCGCCGAAGAGCCACTCATAGCCTTCCCGGCGTCGGGCAGCAGATTGTCTATCCGCTCCATGCTTCACCCCCTCTCCGATCTTGAGCGCTCCGCCCCTTACGGCCCCGCTCTCCTCCACGAGGCGGAGCCGACGGTCTTTCTCGAAGAGCTCGACATCCTGCATGGTCTTGACGCCCCGCTGGACCCAGTTCTCCAGGATGCTCCTGACGTAGCCTACCTTCCGGGCGTCGCGCTCGCTGGCGATCCTCAAAGCCTCCCGCACCACGTCGGCGTCCAGGCCGTCCCGCTCGCTGTATCCGTTCAAAAACTCCAGGATATGCGGCGCCGGCAGGCTCCCCATGTACTTGAAGTAGTCGTCCGAGGAGACGCCCTCCGGCTCGGCCCGCACCACTTCGATCTCGTACGGTGTGCGTCCCTCAGCGGCCTCTTCCCCGCGCCGCTTCGCTCTCATCTTGCCGCCCTGCTCCTGCCGGCGGGCGGTTGGCGGATGTTCCAGGATCTCCGTCCAGCCGTCACGCTCGACGATGAACCCGGCCTCAGCGAGAGTTTTCAGGGATTCTTCGACTCTTTCGGGCGTAGAGCGCAGGAGCTCGGCCAATTCGTCTAGGTCCGCAGCATCCCGGCCGATGTCCGGCAGGATCTTCAGCAATTCGTAGAGGGCGACGGCTTCCGCGCCGAGGTGGGGCATCCAGCGCACGTAGAGCCGGGCTTTCGAGCCCCGCTCCCTGTTCTCCCCCGGAGGTGTGAGCCGTACGCGCTCCATCCTACGGGCCAGTATACCGGCAAGAGGTCGTGCTCTCTACGGTGATGTAAACGTGAAGGACAAAACAGCCCGGCAGCGTACACTAACTCCAACCCGCCCAGAACCACCGCCACTGCGCCAAGGCTCCTGGCGCCCTTCATGTAACCCGCGACGCCAGGCACGAAACCGAGGAACCCAAGGATCACGAGGCCCACCAACAGCAGACCGATCACGACCCCGAGCGCGGATAGAGCAGGGGAGATCGAGCCTGAGCAGGGAAGATCGAGCCCGATATAGCCCAGCCCCGGCCGGACTTGCGGCCGGGAGAGCCTTAAGAAGGAGCGTAGGACGGACGCGGTTCTGACAAGTTTCTAGTTGTCCCCGGCGTTGGGTTCGATGGCGGGCAGGCTCCGGTCCGAGGCTTCGATGCCGGGTATGAGGCCCTGGCTGGCCGCCAGCCCGAAGAACAGGGCAGCTATCGAGAGGACGACCGTGATCGTGCCGATCCGACGCGCCCCCAGAAAGTAGGCCAGGATGCCCAGGATCACGCCTATCGCCCCGGCGGGGACGCTGGCCCCTCCGGCCAGGATGGGACCAATAATGCCACCGACGGCGAAGAGGATTCCTACGACGGCGCAGATTCTGCCTGCCAGCAGCTTCACCGCGGCTTCGCCCCTCGGGTTCTCACCTGGGTTCCGCAGCCGGTCCCGCTCTACCTGGCTTCTCTGTCCTCCGCTCTCGCTCAACGTTACCCCTCTGATCTCTCCTCCACCGCTCGTGTCCGGGAGCATACGCCACGCGGTTACTGGTATAGAATCCTCGTCTTGTGAGGTTCGACCGCGCACTTCCGGGCACCAACGAGGTCTTCCTCCCCGATGGTACCCCGCGCCCCGTCTACGAAACCGTCCTCGAAGAACTGAAATCCACGGGTCCGAAACGCTGGAACGAGAAGCTCCGCCAGGCCCACGGACTCCTCCTGGATGAGCAACACGACTTCGGGATTCTGGAGGGCGACAAGACCCACCCGACGGACTGGTTCCCCAGGATAGTCCTAGCTTCGGACTGGGATCGTCTGGCAAGGGGCCTGGCCCAACGCATGGCGGCCATCAACGAGTTCCTGCGCCGTCTGGAGGCAGGCAAAGAAGAGGTCGTCCCGAGGGAGGTCGTAGAGAGCAGCATCCTCTACGACACCTCGTGGAAGGATCGCTTCGGCCCCGTACCCGCGCGGCAGATAGCCTTCGACGTGGTCGCTGTCGAGCGGGACGGTGGCTGGAGCTACCAGGTCATCGAGGAAAACGCCAAGATGCCCGTCGGGCTCGCCGCCATGACCCGTCGCCGCCGGATGAGCAGCGAGGTCTTCTTTCCCAGGGCCCACGCCGCTCTCCCGGTTCTCTCCCTTGACGGCTGGCTCCCCCGCCTCGGCGACGCGCTGCGGGCCGCATCCTCGAAAGGACCAGGGGCGACGCTTGCCGTGGTCTCCAGCGGGCCAGAGGATCAGTTCTACCTGGACCACCACATCTACGCCAAAGAGATGAACGCCGTCCTCGCCGAAACGAAACACCTGACCATAGATGGTGACGGATACTTGCTCCACAAACCGAGTGGACGCAGGATAGACGTTATCTACGAGCGGGTGGACGAGGACCGGCTCTATGCCGAGGTGCCGGGCCTTCTGGAGTGTCACGTCGAGGGGAAAGTCCACGTGCTCTTTGCCCCGAACTCCGAGATCGTGGACGACAAAGGCGTCGGCGTCTTCGTCCCCGAGATGGTGCGGACATATCTCGGAGAAGAGCCGCTCATCGAAAACGCCCGCACGTGGTCGCTCGCCGTCGAGGAGGACCGTCGCTACGTCATGGACCACTTCGCGGACCTCGTGGTCAAGAGCCGGGGCGGCTACGGCGGGAAAGAAGTCATGATCGGGCCGGAGGAGTCTGAGGAATCTATCGAGAAGTTCCGCGGGATGGTCGAGAGGAACCCGATCGAGTACGTGGCTCAGGAGACCATAGACTTCTCTACCCACGTCCTTTGCGAGACGGACGAGGCCGAAGACTCCTTCCGGCTGCGCGACTCCTACGCCGACTACCGGGTGCTCGTCCTCGCCCCCGACCCCGAAGATCCCGGCGTCGTCGAGGTGATCCCCGG
The DNA here is from genome assembly GCA_013812245.1 of Rubrobacter sp. Classification (GTDB taxonomy): domain Bacteria; phylum Actinomycetota; class Rubrobacteria; order Rubrobacterales; family Rubrobacteraceae; genus JACDGB01. Next base: position 1,189 of record JACCTS010000062.1, on the reverse strand, counting down.
TTCCCTGACTCGCGTGGCCGCGCTCGGAAAGCATGTGGTGAACATCTCAAGCGGCGGTAAGATGAAGGACACGTGGGTGTTGGGAGACTCGTAAGGAGGCGGCGATGAACTACGGAGACCTCATCAGGGACTCGTTCCGCATCACCTGGCGCAACCGGTACCTGTGGTTCTTCGGGTTCTTCGCGTATCTGGGTACGAGCGGCGGTGGTGGAGGCGGCAGCGGCAATACCGGCGGAGACTTCGACGAGCAGAGCAGCGTCGAGATCGCCTCCACTTCGGCGACGACGGTCCAGAGTGCGTTCCAGAACGTCGGACTGATCATCGTCCTGATCGTGGTGGCGGTTTTGATCTTCTTGATCCTCTTCGCGATCTACGTGGTCTCCCAGGGCGGCCTCACGGATAGCGTGGCGGCCGTGGAGCGGGGACAACGGCGCAGCTTCTTCTCCACCTGGGGGGCCGGTGCCCGGCTGTTCTGGCGTGTGCTCGGACAGATCCTGCTGTTCTTCGCTATCGTGCTTGGGCTCTTGCTCATCGTCGCGATACCGATAGGCGCGCTCGTCGGCGGGGCTTTCCTGACGGACTCGACGGCCTTCCAGGTTGTGGCCATCGTCATAGCCATACCGATCGCGATCGTGGCGCTGCTCGTGATCTTCATCCCGGTCGCCATCATCCGGCAGTTCGCCCGCCGCACGATGGTAGTCGGTGGAGACAGCGTGGTCGCCTCCGTCGGGAGCGGATACAGGATGTTCCGGCGCAACATGGGCCGGAGCCTGCTGGTGTGGCTGATTCAGTTCGGGATCATGCTCGGCGCCGCCATCGCGTTCATCATCGCCCTGCTGATAGTGGGGTTCATACTCTTCCTCCCGACGATACTCCTGGCGATAGCGGGCTCCACGACGGCGGCGATAGTGGCGGGCATCATAGCCGCGGTGATACTGCTTCCTGTCCTCATCGTGGTCTCGGCCATCCTCGGTACGTTCAACCACTCTTACTGGACGCTCGCCTACCTACGCATGACGCCCGGCTCGCCGGAGGCAACCCCGCGCGTCGTGTGAGCGTATAGCAAGGGTGCGAGCGAACAGAAAGGCTCCGCCATGAACTACGGGAACCTGATCGGAGACGCTTTCCGGATCGCCTGGCGCAACCGCTACCTGTGGTTCTTCGGGCTCTTCATAAGCGGCAGTGTGGC
>JACCTS010000537.1 GCA_013812245.1 Rubrobacter sp. | reverse complement strand
ACGTCCTTGATCATGCCAAGCTCGAAGAAGCGCGTCGAGATCTTCTCCCCGAACCCGTCTATGTCCATCGCGCTTTTGGACGCCCAGTGAATGATGTGCTCCAACGCCTGCGCCGGACAACGGGTGTTCACGCACCGCGTCACCGCCTCGCCTTCCGGCCGCGACACAGGCTCTCCGCACACCGGACACTCAGTAGGCATCTCGAAGGCGTACTCGGAACCATCGCGTTCCTCGGTGACGGCCCGGACGACCTGCGGGATCACATCCCCGGCCCGCTCCACAACCACCCTGTCGCCGACGAGGATGTCCTTCTCCTTGATGTAGTCCTCGTTGTGCAGCGTCGCCCGTGAGATCGTCACCCCGCCGATGTTCACCGGCTCCAGCACAGCCTGCGGCGTCAGTGCCCCGGTGCGCCCGACGTGGACGAAGATGTCCTCGACCCGCGTGCGGCCCGCCAGCGGCTCGAACTTGTACGCTATCGCCCAGCGCGGCGCTTTCTGCACCGAGCCGAGCGCCTCCTGCTGCTCTCGGGAGTCAACCTTCACGACCACACCGTCTATCTGGTAGCCGACGCTCGTGCGCTTCTCCGCCCACCGCTCGCATGCCTCGACGACCGAGTCAATGGAGTCGTGGACCTCGTAGGGGTTCACCCGCAGCCCGTAGTCCTTCAGGGCGGCGAGCGAGGCCGAGTGGCTCTCGTAGTCTCCGTAGCCCTCTCCGACGCCATAGAGGAACACGGTCAAAGGACGGGCAGCGGTCATCCTGGGGTCGAGTTGACGGATTGAACCAGCCGCCAGATTGCGCGGGTTGGCGTAGGTTGGTTTGCCTTCCGCCTCCTGCCTCCTGTTCAGCTTCTCGAACTCTTCGAGCCCGATGTACACTTCGCCCCGAGGCTCGAGAACTTGCGGTGGGTCGCCGTCCAGCTTCTCCGGGATGGAGCGCACGGTGCGCAGGTTGTGGGTCACGTCCTCGCCAACCATGCCGTTGCCCCGCGTCGCGCCCCGGACGAACCGGCCGTCCTCGTAACGAAGCGAGATCGCCAGCCCGTCTATCTTCAGCTCGGTGACGTACCGGAGCCGTTCTTCCTCTTCCGGGCCGAGCAAACGCCGCACGCGGGCGTCCCACTCCCGCAGGTCGCCTGTCTTGCGGGCGTTCGAGAGCGAGAGCATCGGGGTGGCATGCCGGACCTCCTCGAAGCCCTCCAGCGGCTCGCCGCCCACCCTTTGGGTCGGGGAGTCGGGGGTGATTAGCTCGGGGTTCTCGGCTTCGAGGGTTTCTAGTTCCTTGTAGAGACCATCGTACTCTGCGTCGGAGATCTCCGGCGCGTCCTCGATGTAGTAGCGGCGACCGTGGTGGCGGATCCGCTCACGAAGGTCTTCGATCTTCTTTCTGATGTCATCCGTCGCGGCCATGGAGGAATTATACGTGCGTCCCCGCGGCCTCCCAAGGGGCGCCAAAACCATTCTGGAGCATCGTATACTCTACGAGCATGAGCCAGGAGCGTAGAAGACAGGATGGGCGGCAATGGGGAGAGGACGAGCACCCGAGAAGGGAAGAGCCGCAATCCGTCAGGGAGTTCGAGCTGGCGCTCGGGGAGGAGGTCTCGGTCTCGGCGGAGTTCGAGCTTCCGCTATGTGTCCTCGTGGCGCGCTCGAACCAGGGATGGTCTCCCGAGGTCGCGCGCCATGTGGTCTCCATACTTCGCGCGGCTGACCTCATAGCCCGGCCGGAGCCCACGGAGTTCGCCGTGGCCCTTCCCAATACGGAACCAGATGACGCGGAGGTCGTGGAACGCCGCCTGCGTGACGCCCTACCCGGTGCGGCCCTCGTCATCGCGGTTCACAGGACCGGCGATACGGTCTCCGACCTCCTGAACCGCGCCCGTACCGCGGCGGACCGGAAGAACTCCTAGCTTCCCGGCGAGCCGTCAGTCTCGGAGCCCTCCACCTATCCAGTCCAGCTTCCCGCCGTCCTGATCCTCCAGAAGAAGCTCTTTGCCCGCCAGTCTTTCGTTCCATATCACCGCCGTGGCAAATGGATACGTCAGGGCCTGTGTCACCATGGCGTCCGGCGGTGGATCTTTCAGCGAGATACGGATCGTCACCCGGTCTCCTTCGAGGCGTGCCGATGTTATTTCGACCGAGTATCCGCCGGTCGGCTTCTCCCCCCAGAAGACCGCCAGGTAGGTACCCTCACCCGCATCCGGCACCGTTATCCCCGACCGCGACAGGCCTGACGCGGAAGCAGCCAGTAGTACCTGCGGACGCTTCGGCCCCTGGCCCGGAGCTTCGGAGGTGAGTTGCTCCACTTTCAAACTGCCTGCCTTTTCGGGTTTCTCCGGGCGTGACTTTTCGAGGTGCGTCTCTTCCAGCCGCCCGGTCGCTTCGGAAGGTGCTCCGGTATTTTCGGAGGAGTGGGTGGTCCCGGATTCGTCTCCTGGAGAACCGGAGCCACCAGCCGCGCACGCGGCGAGCATCATGGAGAGCAGGATCAGACCCCCGCATGAGACCGCCGAGCGTGCCACGAACGGCTACGGGTTCCCGTAGTGTTCTCGCACGGCCTCGTCGAACTCGCCGGAGGGCTCTTGCATCTCTGGGGCCGAGGTTACCTTTTCTCCGTCGTATGGAACGGCTACGCGTCCTCTTTCGGCATCCACGTCCATCCGGTCGGCGGGTACGGCTCGGCCGTTCACGGTGAGGTACTTGAGCACGTCGCTCGGGGCGTCGTAGACGGTCGTCTCGACCTCCCCGATCTCCTCTCCATGGGCGTCGTAGACACCGTAGCCTTCGATGGCAGTGTACGGATTGTCTGGCGTGTGGTTCTGTTCCTCCACGGTCTCGCCTCCGCTGGCGGGAGCATCACGATGTGCGTATGATAACCCGGACGTGGGCGGTAGTAAGAGCAACCGGCGCAACGCACGCATTATGAAGGCACTCTCGCTCCTGTACCTGGGGCTTGTGGCGGCCTCGCTGCTGCTCGTCCATCGGCCCTCATACGAGCCCGGCGTTTCCTTCGTGCTCCTTTACCTGGTGGTCGCGGTTGCGGTCACGGCGGCGGTCGCCCTGCTGCTCCTGCCGGCTGACCAGTTCACCGGGGGATTCTGCGCCGCCATCTACGTCTTCTACGCGGCTTTCGTGGCGCTGGTGATCTTCTTCTCAGGCGGGGTGTCGAGCGAGTTGCACGCGCTGTACTGGCCGCTACTCCTGGCGGCGGCGTTGCATGGATCCTGGCGGATCGGACTGACGGCCCTCCTCTCCGTCCTCGCCGGGTACGTGCTGGCGATGCTGCCGGCTATCCTGGGCGGCGCGGTGGACGCCGAGGACCCGGCCCTGATCTTCTTCCGCCTCGCCGCCCTGGCCTTCACGGGCCTCTTCGTCCTGGCCGCTGCCAGGAACCTGGCGGGCGCCGTAGCCGCCGACGACGGGTACTCCGTGGATGAGGATGGCTCGATATTCCTGGAGATGGTCGCCGGGGAACTGGAG
>JACCTS010000509.1 GCA_013812245.1 Rubrobacter sp. | reverse complement strand
AACTCGCCGTAGCCGGGCTCGTCCTCGCGCCCGAACCAGAAGTCCAGGATCTCCCGTGGCTTACTCGGCACGGCCGATAACCGTGATGTCGTCTTCCTGGCGGGTGAAAGTCTGGCCCCTTACGCGGGTGTTGTAGTCGTTAAACATCCACAGCTCGGGCACAATCTCCGAGATCAACTCTCCGTCATCGAACATCCTGACCATCGAGGACTCCGAGACCGCGACCGAGACCGCGCCCGTCTGCAGCGAGACGGAGGCTGCGGCCATGTGCCGGCTCCCGAGGCCAAGCGGCACGTTCAGGTTGTCGGAGATGGTGTCTATGTAGCGGGCCGCAGAGAGCACCACGCCCTCGTTCGAGACCACGAAAGCCCCGTCGAGCTGCGCGAGCTCCTTGAACGTCTCCCGCACGTCCGGATCGTTGATGTACTTGCTCTCCTCGGGATGCCCTTGCAGGGGGTCCAGGATCAGGGGCTTCGACCGCCGGAGCACCATCTCCGAATCCCCGACCACGAAGAGCGTTCCGATCTTGCGTCCTTCTCTCCCCTCGCGGGCTATCTCCACCGCCAGCCCGATGGTCTGCTCCAGTACGGAAGAGTCAACCCCGCGCTTCTTGGAGCAGATCTCATTGAACAGCTTCGATTTGCTTCCCATCATGAACTCCCTCCACGCTTTTCCAGATCCACCGTCGTCCATCTTCGATAACCACTTTCAGGCGACCGGAAGTAGAGACCGTTCAGGAACTCGAACTTCCTTACGTGGGGCGGTACGCGATGTTTCGGGGTAGGTTGCGGGACCCACGCCGCCAGTTTAACCGTCTTCTCCAAATTTCCAGCCCTTCAAAAATCGGGTCTTCAAATGTCTGCTCATCCGCAAAAATGTGTCTCAGATGCTCCAGGCAAATCCTCGCGAACACCTTCTCGAATTGTAGCATCCCCGGCAACCTGCCCGGATGGCCAGGCCGAGGGCTGGATATGTGTTTGGCGATGGAGTGCGAGAACTTTTTCGAGTCCGGTCCGTTCTCACGTCCCTTTAGCTTTCCTGGTTTCGGCCGGATGACCACAATATCCTGTACCAACAACGGTATAGAATTGTGCGTGGGATGCCGATAAAGGAGCATGAGATAGTCTTAATTCTAGTATGAGGCATACATTTGAGTTACCCAGAAGGACCGCGTTTACCTACCCCAAGTCGCTGCGTATGCCGACTTCCGTCAGGGGTCCACGCAAAGGGCTGGATGATCGTGGTCGGTTTGGGGCATTCCCAAGCCGAAAGACGTACCTGTGGAGGCGTATTGATCCCCAGGTCAAGGCGGCGTCCTGGGTTGCCCAGAATGCCGGCCCACAGTGGCGCCGGAGAGACTCGAACTCTCAATCCCGTGAACGGGAGCCAGGGTCTAAGCCTGGCGCGCTACTTTACTCTGCGCCGAGGATCAGTAGGGGCGGTGAGACTCGAACTCACACTTTCCACGGTCTGGACGTGGTCTCTCTGCCCATTGGAGTACGCCCCTATGTTCCTAACGCCAAACGTCGGCGTCTGCGAATGGCAGTTCGGGCACAGGAACCTCAAGTACTCCCTGCGATTGTCCCAAGTCCTGCCGTTGATGTGATCTATGGGCAAGACCAGCGGTTCGCCGTTCCACTTGGGCGGCTGCGAGCACACGGCGCAACGGTGTGCGGCACGCCCACCGCCAGAAGCGCCCTCCGAAGGATCATGGGGCGTTCCTTCGCGCTGGCAGGATCTCTCAACACCAGCACCTCTTCCGGGGTCCGCTTCGGGCCAAAGCGCCGTCCACGACTCCACCCTTGTCCGCAGAAGTGAGAGACATCTAAGCCCAGGTGTGTGGCCCGTCGCTTGATGGCTTTGTGCGTCCCTTCCCCCGTCCGGTCCAGCCGCCTGAGAACCTCTGCCCAGGTACTGGATAGGAAAACCGCTGCCTTCAACTCCTCGTCGCTGACGACAAGGTGTTCGGCGCTCGGCGTTGGAGCGACCTCCGAGGTCGCCGGAAGGTGTGACACATCCAGGTTCAGGTGCGCGACTCGCGCCAGGACGGTCTGCCACGCCCCTCCTCCCTCATAGAGCCCCAGGAGCCGCGCCACCTCCCTCCATGAAGACGCTTAGGCAACGGCGGCCTTGAGCTGCTCATCTGTCTAGGAACGGGGTCTCGACATAACTTGAGAATACGCCCCGCCGACGCTTTGGCATCCTCTTTCTGGTGCGTATGCCTGCTTCCGCCACGGCGCCGTGGTGAGACGGCGTGGGCCGTCCCCAAGTAGCGACCCTGGGAATCGAACCCAGTTTCTCCGGGATATGAGCCCGGCGAGTTAGCCGTTTCTCCTGGTCGCTGCGTATTGCGATGTGTCCCATAGTCTGATTCCCGACAAGGACGAGTGAACCGGGCAAGACTCGAACTTGCGGCCTCCGCTGTCGGAGAGCGGCGCTCTATCCAACTGAGCTACCGGCCCAGAGAGGGTGAGGAGACTCGAACTCCCATGACCAGCTTGGAAGGCTGGCGTTCTGCCTTTGAACTACACCCCCACGCGCCGAAGCGGGCAAGACTCCGGCGGAAGAGTGGATGAGGGGCAATGATCCCGCGGTCCACGCCCTGGCAAGACGGCGCTCTACCGACTGGGCTACGTACACGCGAGCGGTGGGTGGAGGGATCGAACCTCCGCGCTCCTCGTCGGAGCGGCCTTCGGATAGCAACCGAGCCCCTTTCCGCTCGGGCAACCCACCGCGCATTAAGCTCCGAGACCAGGGATCGAACCTGGACTCATCCTACTTTCTCTTCGGCATTCCTGCTGCGCGAGATGCCTACCACCTCGGCGAGGGTCTGCCGTTTGTTCTTCCCGGCGACGTTGCCGGTCTGGGAATGGCAGTTGGGACACAAAAACTCAAGGTTCTCTGGATCGTGGTCGTCATTGTCCCCGTTACGGTGGTGCAGATGCAGCGCCAGCGGCTCGCCCATCCAGTCTTCGATCCCGCCCCTGTTGCACCTGTACTCGAAGCCCATGTCCTCCACAAGCCTCTGCTTGATGTCCCTTCTGTGTCGCAGTTCCGTGTAGTGCAATCGTCGCCGTCCCCTGGCTGGCACCTCGCCACGCTGCACAGCCAGGCGCCAGCCACTCTTAGCTTGCCAGGCTCAGGCTGTTGAAATATGCCTTTGTCCCGACGAAAGAAGGAAAATCCTGCAGTCAAATGAGGCCTGCAATGACTCACTGGATCCGGTGGACGCAGGACTGCCACCTGTGCCAGCTTCCGCGGACCCCGATCCCGAGCCGCGACCAATCTCTTTATGTTCTGCCCGGCGGCGATTAACAGGGCCTCAATGTTCACTTTCTCTAGCCTCCTCAAGCGAAACCTCCGTAAGCCGTGCCAGTCCTTGGCCTCGGCGAAGAGCGGCTCTACCCACACCCTCCGTTTGCGCAATGCCTTCTCGTAGGGGAAAGTACCTCGCTAGCCTTTCACCCGGTCCACGTACTCCTCATCGAAGTGGCGCAAGATCTGCCTTCCCGTCTTGCTGGTCGTGCAATCGAGTCTCAGCTCGCAGGTGTCGCAGGTGCCGGCATTCGCCCGGTAGCCAATCAGGCTCCTGGCCACGTTGCGCATGCGCGGCATCAAGAGCTCGCCTGCGGGCAGGGGTAGTGGTCGCGCTTGGGATCGTAGCTAAACTCATCCTTGCCGAAGAACGGGCGTCCCTGTCCAGCGCCCTTGAGCGCCACGTAGGCGCGGATACCCATCCTCTCAATGGCTGCTATGTTCTCCACGGTGCCGTAGGCTGAGTCACCTGTCACCCGGCGAGGCCGGCTCTTCCACCTGAAGGCAGATCTCCAGAGCATGTCCAGCATGGGCTTGTTCTCGGTGACCTCGAAGGGGGCGACCAGAACACCCAGGATGATGCGCGCCTTGCCGCCGTCCACCACGCAGTGAGCCTGGTAGCCCAGATGGCTGTGGTCGGCTCCCTTGCGTTTCATGGGCGAGGCGTCGGGGTCGGTCTTGCTGAGGAAGAGATCCGCCTTGCGCCGGTAGAAGTTGCCCTTCACTTCACGGTCCTGACGCCCTACTCTTGAGATCCAATCGCTTCTTGGGGCGTTGGCCGTGATGAGCTCCTCGTCGTTGGAGTGTGGCAGGTGATCGAGGTCTCCGTCAGCTGCTCTAGCTGCGCCGTCCGCGTCGTGGGCCGGCTCTTGTGAGTCTTCATCTTCCTCGAAGAGATCTTGCAGATGTTGCTCCACGGCGAAGCGGGGCGTGATCGACTCCAGGGAGGCGTTGGCCTCGACCTTGGTGGCGTCGAAATAGAACTCCTCGCCCCACACAAGTCCAGCTTCGACGCAACGCTCGACGATCTCCTCGAAGAAGCGGCGGAAGGTTAAAAGCCCGTAGCGATCCCTGATCGGGGTGAGGCTGGAATGGTCGGGCAAGGGCTCGTGGAGGTCGTATCCCAGGTACCAGCGGATGCTAAGGCGGTCGGCCACAACGGCCATAAGTTGCCGCTCGCTTCTCAATCCTTCAAAGAAGAGGACAAGTTGGAGTTTGAAGAAGACCACCGGCTCGACGCTAGGGCGGCCGGAGGAAGCGTAGCGCTCCTCGACCAGACCCCTCACGAACGAAAGATCGAGAATCCCTTCCAGGCGACGATAGGAGTTGTCTTTCGGGACGAGTTCTTCGAGGGAGAGACCGGGCAGTGGGGTGAAGCTGCGAACCTTGGTGCCCATCATAGCGGTGCATCTCCTCTTGTGGCAGGTGCGAGAGAAGCTCATGCTAGCAATGCTTGGGTCTCTACTCCAGCGCACACCTCAACCCAGAGGGTGTTTTTCAACACGCTGTTGCCAGCTAAGAGGCCGCGCCAATAGGGACGTGGCGCGTTCACTTGCAGTGCGGGCACGGGATGCTCGATCATTCGGGGAGTTCTCGAAGCTTCCCGACGTGAAGGAGCGTACCCCCGTGCCCGCTATCCAACCATTCATCATCGAGCCTATCTGGGAGCAGTTCGTAGCTCTCCTACCCGAGAGGGAGGTCGACCCATCCGCTCGGCTGCCACAGGCCGCGCATCCCCGACCGGATGATCTTCGAAAAGCTGGTTGAGGTTTTGGTCTTCGATTGCGCATACTGGCGGATCCCCGATAGATCATACTCGGCCACTACCCTCGGGCGCGGGCGCGAGGAGTGGATAGAGGCAGGAGTTATGGACTCTCTGGAAGAGGTGGCGCGTGAAGCCTACGACCGGACCATCGGGCTTGAGCTCTCGGATGTAGCCGTCGATTGCTGCATAACGCGAAGGCCCCATGCGGAAGAGAGAAGGCAGGTGGAAACCCGGTAGATCGCGGGAAATACGGCCTCAAGCGCTCGACGATGGTGGATGCTGAAGGTATCCCTCTCTCGGGGCGGTGGCTGCCCCGGCGAAGCGCCCCGGCGAAGCGCCCCGGCGAACCGCCCCGACTCGCCGCTGTTGGCTCCTACCCTGGATGCCCCGCCGACGTTGGGAGGACTGCCCGAGCCGGTGAAAGTACACCTCGATTGGGCCTACGACTCGACCGTCACTCGCCGGCTCCTGCACGAACGCGGGCTGCAGGGTGCGATCTCCGAGAAGGGCAAGCCGGCACCGCTCGGGGCGACGAAACGGTGGGTGGTAGAACGAACCAATTCCTGGCAAAACGCCCACAAGAAGCTGGTGTGGTGTACCGAGAGGGAAGGGCGGGTCATCGACTTCTGCATCGCCTTCTCAAAGCGATCATCATCGTGGGTAGGCTCATCCGAGAAGCCTGGACTCACTATCGTTGGGAGGGCCGAGCTGATCGCCGACCATGACCTATTGGCGCAAGCTCTTAGCGACCGGAAGATGCACAAACGAACGGAGCGCGGCGTCCCGGGCCGCATTGTCGGTTGCGCCACGCTCACCAAGCTCCCCGCCGGAGTATGACGGTCTGCGCGGTGCGGGCAAGGAGCACCAGATCTAACCATACCGACCAATGGCGGACGTAGTGGGCGTCCATCCGGACCCTTTCTTCGAAA
>JACCTS010000486.1 GCA_013812245.1 Rubrobacter sp. | reverse complement strand
TCGTGGAGCCGGGGTTGAACCCGTACCAGCCGACCCACAGGATCAGGACGCCGAGAACGGCGAGCGGCATATTGTGCCCCGCCATGTTCTGGGGCTGTCCATCGTCGTCGTACTTGCCGATGCGGGGGCCGAGCAAAAGCGTGCCTGCCAGGGCCGCCATGGCGCCTGAGAGGTGGACAACCGTGGACCCCGCGAAGTCCTGCATGCCCAGCGTCCCGAGCCAGCCGCCGCCCCAGATCCAATGCCCGATTATCGGGTAGATCAGGCCGGCGAAAACTATCGCGAAGACCACGTAGACGGCGAACTTGGTGCGCTCCAGCATCGTGCCCCACACGATCGCTAGAGACACGGCGCAGAACGCCACCTGGAAGATGTACTTCGCCGAGATGGGAACCTGCGTCCAGGTCAGGCCGGCATAGGTGTCAGCCGTGCCGGACAGGAACAACCCCTTCAGACCGATGATCGAGTTGAGCGCGCCACCGTCGGAGAAGGCGAACGCGAAGCCCACCGCCCAGAAGAGGATCGCGGCTATCGCCAGGTTGACCAGGATCTTGGCCACCACGCTCCCGACGTTCTTCATCCGGGAGAAGCCGACCTCCAGCATCGCGAACCCAGCCTGCATGAACAGCACCAGCACGGCCGCCACGATCACCCACACCGTGTCCATCGCCAGTGATAGATCGGCGTTGGACGGAGCGTCCTGGGCGAACGCCAGCGCAGGCAGCGCAAACACCAAAAGTAGGGTCGTAACGGTCAGTAAAGCTAGCCTCCGCAAAAGATCCTCCTTCTAAAACACAAAGTATGTACGTCAGGTACATAGTCTATGCGCCACCCCCGGCATGTTCTTTGGCCCCGTGTACAAAGATAGAGGCCGCAGACACGTCTCAGGTTTCGCAGGTTGTACAAGAGAGGGATCTCGGGCAGGCTATCGGTCGGAGAAGCGGGAGGGCTGCTCGGGTACGCGGCCCAGGAGTTGCATGACTTTTATGCCGAGCGTAAGGCGTTCGCGGTCTTCGCTCTTGTCCACGTCCAGGCCGGTGAGCTCGCCGACGCGGTCTAGGCGGTAGCGGATGGTGTGTCGGTGGGCGAAGAGGTCCGAGGCCGTCCTGACGGTAGACGCGTCGTTGCGCAGGTAAGTGACCAGGGAATGAACCAGCTCCGTGCCGTAACGGGAGTCATAGGCGACGACAGGCCCGAGGGTCTCCGCGTAGAAAGACTCCAGCTCGTCGGGGTCTTCCTGCAGGACCCGGAAGAGGAGTTTGTACGTTCCGGTCCCGGCAAAGGTCGAGATGGATGAGGGTCCGTGAATACGGTGTCCGATCTCCAGGGCAACCTCCGCTTCGGAGTAGGCGTCAGGTAGAACGGCCGGGTTCGGGGTGTAGCGGCCGATGCCGATGGAGACCGTGAGATCGGGGAGAAGTCCCTTGACATAGCGTTGAATGATCTCGGCCAGGCCGCGCGCCCGCTGGGGTAGCTCCTCGGGCGTCTCATCAGACGAATCTCCCGAGCCAACGAAGAGGATGACGTTGTCCGAGCGGGGACCTACCAGGAAGTTCGAGAAGTGCTGGCGCGCCTGCATCCCAACGGCGTCCGCCAGCCGCCGCTTGAGCTCCTGGATAGCTGGTTCTTTGAGCCGCCGTCGTTCCAGGTAGCGGGCGAAGTCGTCTATGTCCACGATCAGAACGAGGGCGCCGGAGGAGAGATCCGCGCCCAGGTAGCCGGCACGCTGCAAGAGAAGCTCCACGGAACCGTAGCGGTCGTGCACCAGGTCATCCACGAAGTCCCCGCGGATGCCAAGCTCCGTCTCCAGGCGTACCCGCTCCTTGCCGAGCTCGGTCTCCAGGATCTGGCGGGCCCAGTACAGAGAAACCACGTCCTCCGGCCCTAAGGGCTTGCCTTCGAGGTCCATCCACAGGTATCCGGCGGGCGCGCCCGTCCCGACGGGTGTCCAGAAGAACTCTCGTCCCGCTGCCCGCCAACGCTCTACGGGCACCGAGAGATAGCCGTCGGGGAGCCTGGCGTAGCGGTCGCGACGCTCCCGTCGCGTTTCGTCTATCGAGGAACCTTTGGAGGCCCGCAGGCCATGTTCTTCGAGGACAGCCGCCAGCCCTCCGTAGGATTCGTCGAGTGTTTCGGGACCGCTGGCTAGCAGCCGTCCAACCGGATCCTCGACCACGACGGGGCGACCGATCATCTCGGAGATCCTGACGGTCAGGGCCTCGATGGAGGCGTCTCCTCCGGTGCTTTCCAGCAGGGCCCGGCCCGCGCCGTGGGAGCGGAGCAGGAGGCCGTCGCTCGAGGAGAAGATGGAGAGGAGTCGGCGGAGTGGGATCTCCGGCGGCACCACGAGGAGGCCGAGGCCGAGATCCCGGACCTGCTCCACGACCTCGGCGGGCGGTCCTCCACCGTTGCGCCAGACGAGGGCCGGGACTCCATGCTCCCGGAGTTCTTCCAGGAACCCGGCGTCCAGCGTTCCGCGCCCGGTGACGGCGGCTTCGCCCTTCTCGATCCAACCGTCCGCCGGCTCCTCCACAGCGAGACCGCGGACGGGACGTTGTGGATCTCCCGGCGCGAGGCAGCGTCCCCCGAACTCCGAAATCAATGCCTGGGTGAGGTCGCCAAGGATCATCAAAGGCCGCTCCTGCGGAGTGTAGGGTACGGACAACGTGCGGGCGTAAATATATACGAGAGCACGATGGGCGTGAAACCCAATACTCGGAGGTCCGCGCGGCGGGTGGTAAAATCTTCCAGCATCCGAAGAAGACTCTTGGCCTCCACGAAGGGGGCCGTATACTTGCCGGGACGGCAGAAGGGGAGAACGAGATCGCCGAGAGCCACATCGTCGTCCGCGGGGCGCGCGAGCACAACCTGAAGGACATCACCGTCTCGCTGCCGCGGGACGAACTTGTCGTGGTAACGGGCCTTTCCGGGAGCGGAAAGTCTTCCCTCGCCTTCGACACCATCTACGCCGAAGGCCAGCGCCGCTACGTGGAGAGCCTCTCCGCCTATGCGCGGCAGTTTCTCGGACAGATGGACAAGCCGGACGTGGACCACATAGACGGCCTCTCCCCGGCCGTCTCCATTGATCAGAAGACCACGTCCAACAATCCCCGCTCCACCGTGGCGACGGTCACGGAGACATACGATTACTTGAGGCTCTTGTACGCCCGCGCCGGGCGTCCGCACTGCCACGTATGCGGATTCCCGGTCGCCTCCTCGTCCCCGCAGCAGATGGTCGAGAAGGTGCTGGCGCTTCCGGAGCAGACACGCTTCATGGTCATGGCGCCTGTGGTGCGCGGGCGCAAGGGCGAGTACGGGAAGCAGATGAACGAGTACGCTGAACAGGGGTTCGCCCGCATCAGGGTGGACGGCGAGGTACACGAGTTGCCGGTGGATCTGAACCTGGACAAGAAGTACAAGCACGACATCGAGGTGGTGGTGGACCGGCTGGTGATCCGGGACGGCATAGAGCGCCGCCTCACCGACTCCATCGAGACCGCCCTGAAGCTGGCCGAGGGACTGGTGCAGGTGGAGACCGTGGAGCGCAACGGTAGCGAAGCCGGTGATTCCATGCTCTTCTCGGAGAACTTCACGTGTACCAACTGCGGGGCTTCTATCGCGGAGATACAGCCGCGCACCTTCTCGTTCAACAGCCCGCATGGAGCGTGCGACCGCTGCGACGGGCTCGGGAGTCGGCTGGAGATAGACCCCGACCTCGTCGTCCCTAACGCCGACCTCAGCGTCAATGAGGGGGCCGTCGTGCCGTGGGCGGGCTCCCAGACGGAGTACCACTCCAGCGTGCTCGGCGCGCTCTCGGACAAGTACGGCATAGACCTGAATGCGCCGTGGCGCGACCTGCCGGAAGAGGACCGGAACACCATCCTTTTCGGCACGGGCGGGGAGCGCATCTACGTCTCGTACCGCAACCGCTACAACCGCCGCCGGCAGTACATGACCCGCTTCGACGGCGTGGTGCAGAACCTGGAGCGGCGCTACAAGGAGACGGACTCCGAGTATCGCCGGGAGAAGATCGAAGAGTTCATGAGCCACGTCCCCTGTCCGAAATGCAAGGGCGCCCGCCTGCGGCCCGAGGCGCTCGCCGTCATGGTCGGGGACAAGAACGTCCACGAGTTCACGGAGATGAGCGTCAGGGACGCGCAGAACTTCTTCGAGAACGTGGACTTCACGCCCCGAGAGTGGATCATCGCGGAGCGGGTCGTCAAGGAGATCCGGGAGCGCCTCGGCTTCCTGAACGACGTGGGCCTCGGCTACCTGACGCTGTCACGCTCCGCCGGAACCCTCTCCGGCGGCGAGGCGCAGCGCATCCGGCTGGCGTCGCAGGTAGGGAGCGGGCTCGTCGGCGTGCTCTACGTGCTGGACGAGCCGTCCATCGGCCTGCACCAGCGGGACAATCGGAGGCTCCTGAATACGCTGACGAAGCTCAGGGACCTCGGAAACACGCTCATAGTCGTGGAACACGACGAGGAGACGATCCGGGCGGCGGACTACGTCGTGGACGTGGGGCCTGGAGCAGGAATCCACGGCGGTGAGATCATCGCCCAGGGGAGCGTCGAGGACATCGAGGCCGAGGAACGCTCGGTGACGGGCGAATACCTGTCCGGACGCCGCCGGGTCGAGCCGCCGGAGGAGCGGCGCGAGCCGACAGGGGCCGTGACGGTGCTCGGGGCGAGCGAGCACAACCTCAAGAATGTGGACGCGGAGTTCCCGCTCGGGGTGTTCACCTGCATTACCGGCGTATCGGGATCGGGCAAGAGCACGCTGGTCAACGAGATCCTGTACAAGGCCCTCGCCAACCAGGTCAACCGGGGCAAGCATCGTCCCGGAAGACACACCGGACTCAAGGGCATCGAGGACGTGGACAAGGTCATAGACATAGACCAGAGCCCGATCGGGCGCACGCCGCGTTCCAACCCGGCCACTTACACCAAAGTCTTCGACCACATCCGCCAGCTCTTCGCGGCGACGCCGGAGGCGAAGATACGCGGATACAAGCCGGGCCGGTTCAGCTTCAACGTCAAGGGCGGCCGGTGCGAGGCGTGCAAGGGGGACGGCCAAATCCGGATAGAAATGCACTTCCTTCCCGACGTGTACGTGCCATGCGAGGTCTGCAAGGGCCGCCGCTACAACACCGAGACGCTCCGGGTGACGTACAAGGGCAAGTCTATTTCGGATGTCCTCGAAATGACCGTGGACGAGGCGTGCGAGTTCTTCGAGCCCGTCCCCGCCATCTCGCGCCGCATGGAGACGTTGCGCGACGTGGGCCTCGGTTACGTCCGGCTCGGCCAGCCGGCGACGACGCTCTCCGGCGGCGAGGCGCAGCGGGTCAAGCTGGCGAGCGAGCTGGGAAAGCGGGCTACCGGCAAGACGCTATACATCCTCGACGAGCCGACGACGGGGCTGCATTTCGCGGACGTGGAGAAGTTGCTCGACATCCTGCACCG
>JACCTS010000434.1 GCA_013812245.1 Rubrobacter sp. | reverse complement strand
CCAGCGCCCGCTCCAAAGCCGGGAACAGCGCCAGAAGCGCCTCCCTGAGACGGGTGACGGATCGGGTTCTGTCGGCGACGAGGTCGCGCCTGCGGGCGAGGAGGATCTGCAACTCGGCAAGGTCGCCTTCTGTGGGAGTGAGCCCTCCGAGGTCGGGTCTCATCCTCGCCTGGTCGGCGATGACGTGGGCGTCGCGGGCGTCGGTCTTGGACTCCCCGGGGTAGGCGTCGCGGGCACGGTCCACGGCGAGGCCCGGAAGGTAGACGACCTTCTGCTCTCGCTCCCACAACAATGCCAACAAGAGCGCCGCGCCGCCCCCGGGCTGGTCGACGGCCCAGACGGCTTGCTCGGCCAGGGCGAGGACCTCCTCGATGAGAAGAGAGAGGTCGGCCTCGTCATTTTCGACCCTGCGGGAGAAGATCTCCGTCCCCGAAGCGTCGAGCACGTGGGCCCAATGCACCTCTTTGCCGGCATCGATCCCCGCCCATACCCTGTCCATGAGTCCCTCCGTCCCTCGGTTGCCGGCGGCAGCTCGCCCGTGGAGGACCCCGCCGACGGCTCCTTATGCAGCGAGACTTCGAACTTGTCGCCGATCTCTATGAGTCTATGAGCGGTCGGGGCCTCCGAAGGGGCCGAGGGGCGATTCCTTTCGAGCCATCGGACGGCGGAGCATCAAGAGCCATCCCCGGCCCCCTTGGGCGTCATTCAGGAACTGTACCCGAACGACAAACACAAAGATAAGGAGCAAATACGTTGGAGTCGGAGTCTCGAGATGCCCGGAAGGTTGTACATACAGGCGCGACCATGCGCGCCGTGAGGAAGGTTCGGCATGGCCCCGGTCTCGAGGTTGGCGTAGCCCCTATCCCGAAGGTGGGCTCCCAAGAAGTCCTCCTGGAGGTCAAAGCCGCTTCGCTATGCGGGACCGACCTGCACATCTATGACTGGGACGAATGGGCGGCCTCCAACGTAGCTCCGCCCCTAACTGTAGGCCACGAGTGCTGCGGCGTCGTGGCGGAGGTAGGGGACGATGCGGAAGGCTTGGTGGTCGATGACCTCGTTGCCGTCGAGGGCCATTTCTTCTGCAATAACTGCCGGATGTGCCGAACCAGACGGCGTCACCTGTGCCTCAACATGCGGCTTTTCGGGGTGACTGTCGACGGGTGCTTTGCCGAGTACGTCCGGGTTCCGGCACGGAACGTTTGGAAGCTCCCCCCTGACACCCCGCCTACTCTGGGGGCCCTCATGGACCCTTTCGGGAACGCTGTTCACACGGTCTTCGCCGGTGGCGACGTGGAAGGCCGGACGGTTGTCGTCACGGGCTGCGGTCCCATAGGGCTGATGGCCGTGGCGATCTGCCGTGCGGCAGGCGCGGCGCGTGTCGTGGCTACGGACGTCGGCGATCACCGCCTGAAACTAGCGTACAAGATGGGGGCCGATAGTGTGGTTAACGTGTCAACCTCGAACCTCGAGGAAGCGGTTGACGGCGTGGACGTGTTGCTGGAGATGAGCGGACATCCGGAGGCCATCAACCAGGGTTTGGGCGTCCTGTGGCCCGGTGGGCGGGCGGCTTTACTGGGGATCCCACCGAGCAAAGTGGAGATGAACCTCGCGGAGCAGGTGATTCTCAAAGGCGTCTCTCTTCACGGGGTCTTTGGTCGCCGCGTGTTCGAAACCTGGGAGCGGGCCGCCAACTTGCTGAAGAAGGTGGATCTCACGCCGATAATCACCCATTCGTTCCCCCTGGAGGACATCGAGGAGGCTTTCGCCTTGATGCGCTCCGGGGAGTGCGGGAAGGTGGTACTGTTGCCGCCGGGGGATCTGAAAGCCGTTTAAGAGGAAAGGAGCATTGTGGAGACCGGACGCTATAATCCGCTAGAGTACCTCGACGCTGAGCTGGCCGCGCTGAAGAGCCAGGGGTTGCTAAGGACGCCACCGGTCCTAGAGGGAGCCTGTAGGGCGCGGTGCCGCATCAACGGCCGCGAGGTTGTTAACCTATCCTCCAATAACTACCTTGGGCTGTGCGATGATCCGCGCCTCGAGGAGGCGGCCGTGAAGGCCACCGAGTCGCACGGGGTGGGTTCAGGGTCGGTGCGGACCATCATCGGAACCCAGGATTTGCACCTGCGGCTGGAGAGCAAGCTGGCGGAGTTCAAGAAGACGGAGGCGGTGCTCGTCTTCCAGTCGGGGTTCACGGCGAACGCGGGAACGGTCTCCGCCATCTTGGGACGGCAGGACCACATAGTCTCTGACCGCCTGAACCACGCCTCCATAATCGACGGCGCTCGGTTGTCTAGAGCTAAGGTCAATGTCTACGAACACTCGGATATGGACAGCCTCCGAGAGAAGCTGGAAGAAGCGCAGGCAGGAGCGCGGGAATCCGGGGGCCGGGTCCTGATTATCACGGATGGGGTCTTCTCCATGGACGGGGACATCGCTCGCTTGCCGGAGGTCGT
>JACCTS010000432.1 GCA_013812245.1 Rubrobacter sp. | reverse complement strand
GCCTGGCGCCTCCTATCAGGGAGGAGAACTCCTGTTCGATCTCGAACAGCCGGATAAAGCCGGGTACGTGGCCGGGCTCGAACTCCACCAGCACGTCTACATCGCTCTCCGGACCGAAGTCTTTCCGCAAGACGGAACCGAAAAAGGACAGCTTGCGGATGTGATGGCACCGACAGAAGTCGGCGAGTTCGTCTGGAGAAACCGCGATCTTACTCATCCGATCCTGCCTCGCTCTACGAACATTGATCCGCTATCGGGTATCTTACGCCGAAGTCGACGAGCTCGTCCTCCACTCTCTCGGCGAAGGTGGAATCGCCGCTGTCGAAGAGCGGGTAGCGGGGCCACGGACGCTCCGCTTCTCCTCCGTCGTCGCGCAAGTAGCGGCCAACCGCCTCTTCTATGATCTCTTCTTCTTTCCGGCCTTCCTCCGCGGCGCGTCGGCGGACCATCTCCAGGAGCGCGCGATCTATCTTCGTCTCCGTCTTCTCTGTCATCGCCCCTCGTCTCTCGTCGATCCATCCACCGGATGATTACGCTGATTCTATAACCCGTACAGCGTCGCCACCCGCCCGTCTATCTCCGCCTCCCACTCCTCGCACCCCACTCCCCTCGCGTCCAGGCACTTCCGCACGAGTTTTGCGATGGCCTCGCGGTCGGCAGTGGGGGCGTTGGGTATCGGAAATGCTTCCAATCCTTTCGGTTGCACCTCGTACCAGCCGTTTTGCTTTTCGACAAAGACTCTCTTTGCGTAAGCGAAAAATACATTCGAGTTCAATAGTCCAAGCAGATACGTTGCATTTTCACGAGCCGGGAGGAAGTAAGCTGTGTTGCCTAAATAGCTGCCGCTGCCGTCGAGCGTGAATGAAGGTCGAATAGACACTTTGGTGGAGACGATCTTGAGCGCATCGAATGCAGCGTAGTATGCTACCTCATCTTGTATTTCGTACCATTTGTAGTTACCTGGTTTGCGACCTATTTCCTCAGAACCCGATTTCCTGGGTGTGAGTTCAGTCTGCCACTGAGCCAGATGGTTCTTGATCGCAGGGTATGCGTTTATGTTGATCCTGCGTCTTGGGAAGATTAACCATTTGTCTTTGCGGTCGATGTTCCACTTCCTTATGTCTTTTCCAGCAGCGAGCGGCTTGATGATTTCCGCACTGTTTGGATCCTGAGAAATTAGCTCCGCGCGCTTCACCCCATCTATCACGAATGCCTTGTTAAAGCCTGTCGTGACACCGCGATAGACTCGCTCACCGACGTACTCTTTGAGCGGTACACCTGCTGCTCTGATTTTGGTGAGGCGGGTGGCGGTTGCAGAATCGGTTAGCGACCAGTCGGAGCCGTCGAGGGCGTCAGACGGGAGGGGGGTGCCGATCTCCCGGACGAGGGCGGCCACGTCGGGGTATGGCGGGTCGAGCGACTTCGCCGCAGTGAGGGTGGTGGGGCCGCCAGTCGTGTTGCGGTCCTTCTGGGCGGTGAAGATCATGGGGTACGCGTTCGCGCCCTGGAAGACGGGCAGGTCGCCGAAGTCGGTGATGCTGGTGACGTGGGTGGTCTCGGCGAAGTGCTTGCGGAGCTTGGCGCCGTAGTTGGCGCGGAACCACTTGTTGGACGAGATAAAGGCCAGCATCCCGCCGGGACTCAGGAGTTGCAGGGCGCGGCCGTAGAAGAAGACGTACAGGTCCGAGGTGCCGGTGTATATCGTCGGGTAGACTTTCTTCAGCGCTGGCTTGAGGGCCCTGATCAACTCCTGGCGCACGTAGGGCGGATTGGCGAGGATGACGTCGAAGCCTCCGTCCGCGTCTGACCCGTCGGTCTCGCCGGCAAAGACCTCGGCAAACTCGACCTGCCAGTCGAAACCCTCCGGCTCCGCGCCGGGGTGTAACCAATCCGAGAGCTTCCGGCGCATCTCGTCTATCTGTCCTCTGAGACGCCTCTTCTCTTCGCCGTGGGATCGGAGGTACTCGTTCTTGAGGCCGTTGAGGTTCTTTATGTCCGTGCCGCGGGCGAGGTCGACCTGCGAGCCGCCGGAGGGGTCGGGGCGGTGAGGGAGTCGCCGGCCTCTATCTTGAAGTCGAGGTTGGGGAGGGGCGGCGGTTTCTGGTCTTTTTCGCCCTCGAACTCCACGACGAGGGAGAGCCAGAGCCTGAGGCGGGCGATGTTGACGGCGAAGGGGTCAAGGTCCACGCCGTAGAGGTTCTTCTGTATGATCTCCAGCTTCCT
>JACCTS010000397.1 GCA_013812245.1 Rubrobacter sp. | reverse complement strand
CTCTCGGCTCTCGACGGTGCCTGAGCTGGTCTTTCGCCGGATACGGCCTGACTCTCTTCCGTAGTGTCAGGCTGTCTTGGACGGATCTCCAGTCCCTTTTTGCGGGGTGTCCCGCGCCACCTGGAGGAAGGATCGCAGGACCGCGCCCCTATCGTCGGAGCGCCAGACCACGCCGAGCTCCACAGAGGGGGAGAGGCCGGGCACCGTCTTGTAGACGACGCCCTTGCGGCGGAGGTTCTGGACGGAGGCTGGGACGAGCGCGACGCCGATCCCCCCTGCGACCAGGCCGACGATGGTCTGCATGAGCCAGACGTCTTTCTGGACCGCGTTCGGGGTGAAGCCCGCCTGGCGGCAAGCTTCCGTGACCTGTCCGTACAGCCCCGGCATTCTCCTGTAGCGCGCGGGCAGGATGAACGGCTCGTCTGCGAGCGAAGCAAGGTCTACTTGTTCTTCGGAGGACAAGGAATGCTTTGCGGGAAGCGCGAGGACGAGCGGCTCGCGCGAGACACACTCCACGTCGAGCGAGGCGTCATCGAGCGGGAGGTAGAGGAACCCAGCGTCGATCTGTCCCTCGTGCAGCCGCTGGACTATGAGATCCGGGCGCATCTCGCGCAGGAAAAGATCCACGTCAGGATACCTCTCCCCGAAGCTGCTCAGGATGGGCGGAAGCAACTCGTCGGAGGCCGACGGCACGAACCCCAGCGTGAGCCGCCCAACCTCGCCATGCCCCACGCGCTGGACCATGTTGACGGTTCCTTCCACCAGCGCGAAGACACGCCGCGCCTCCTCCAGAAGAAGCTCCCCGGCATCCGTAGTATGCACCCCCCGGCTGGATCTCTCGAAGAGCCGCACCCCGAGTTCCTCTTCGAGCTGTTTGATCTGGTTGCTCAACGGCGGTTGCGCCATATGCAATCGTCGCGCCGCCCGGCTGAAGCTCGACTCCTCCGCTACCGCCACGAAGTAACGTAAACGCCGCAGTTCCACCATACAGATATATTATAAAAATATATCTAGGCCATCAAATTGATATTTGACATATATATTGTGGCCGGCCAGAATCTGGGACAGGGAAAAGGAAGCCAGGGAAAGGGTCTGCGAATGTCTGAGACCACGGTTGGTGAGCAGGGCGCGGCGACGCGCTGGGTCGTTGTTTTGTGCTGGGTCGCGGTGGCGCTGGACGGCTTTGATCTTGTGGTGCTCGGAGCGGTTACGCCCGCTCTTCTGGAGTACCAGGAATGGGGACTGACGGCCCCGCAGATAGGCGTCATCACCTCGTATGGGCTCGTTGGCATGATGATCGGGGCTCTCGGCATCGGAACGCTGGCTGATGTGATCGGACGGAAAGCGTGCATCCTCATAAGCGTGGTCAGCTTCTCGATATTTACGGCGGCGCTCGCGTTCGCGCCCTCGCCCGAGATATTCGGGCTCTTCCGGTTCCTTGCGGGGCTGGGGCTGGGAGGTCTGATCCCAACCGCCGCCACGATGGTGTCGGAGTTCGCGCGAATTCGACGCGGCAGTTCCTCCATAACGTTCATGATGACCGGCTACCACGTAGGCGGTGTGCTCACGGCGCTTCTCGCCATCCCCATTCTGCCTTCCCTCGGCTGGCGGGCGATGTTCGTGCTCGGGGCGATCCCCGCCATCGCGCTCGTGCCGCTGATGCTCAAGAACCTACCCGAGTCCACGAGCTTCCTCGTCGCGCGCGGCCGTAGAGCCGAGGCCGAGAAGCTTGCCTCCCAATATGGGATCTCACTCGAACCGGAAGAAGTCCGCGAGGTCCAGACCGAAGAACGGGCCTCCGAAGGCGGCAGGTTCGGGGCCCTGAAGACGCTGTTCTCCGGCGGATACCTGCTGGCGACGCTCGCGTTCTGGGTGGCGTCGTTCATGGGGCTTTTGCTCGTCTACGGGCTCAACCAGTGGCTGCCCACGATTATGCGAGACGCAGGATACGCCCTGGGCGCGGCCCTCGCGTTCCTGCTCGTGCTCAACGTCGGAGCCGTGATCGGCTTGCTCATAGCCGGGCCCGTCGCCGATCGGTACGGCTCGAAGGTCGCCTGCACCGGGTGGTTCGCGCTCGCTGCCGTCTTCCTGTTCCTCCTGAGCGTCCAGATGCCGCTGCCCCTGACGTACATCGCGGTCTTCGTCACGGGCGTCTTCGTGTTCAGCGCGCAGGTCCTGCTCTACGCCTACGTCAGCAAGCACTACCCCACGAGCGGGCGCGGCACGGCCCTGGGATGGGCCGCCGGGATCGGCAGGATCGGGGCGATCTGCGGCCCAATCTTCGGCGGGATGCTCCTCGGGGCCGGGCTCGCCGTGCCATGGGGTTTCTACGCCTTCGCGGCCGTCGGGTTGCTCGGCTCCATCTTCATCTCCGTCGTGCCCCGATCCCCCGCCGAGGCTGTCAGGGAGACTTCGGCTTCGCCAGAGGCGGCGGCACGGTAGAGTGACGCGTCTGGGAGGGTGAACGTCTCGGGACGGGAGGAGCCATGCGAACCCAGGTAGGCATCGTGGGCGGCGGCCCGGCGGGGCTCGTGCTGTCGCACCTCCTCCACCTGCGGGGGATCGAATCCGTCGTCATCGAGCTTCGCGGCCGCGAGGAACTCGAGTCCGAGATACGGGCCGGCGTGCTGGAGCAGGGGACCGTGGACCTGCTGAACGCGGCCGGCGTGGGGGACAGGATGCGGAAGGAGGGGGCTGTCCACCATGGTGTGAACCTCCAGTTCGACGGACGGCGCGAGCGCATAGACTTCGAGGACCTTACCGGGCGCGCGATCACGGTCTACGGCCAGCACGAGGTGGTAAAAGACCTGATCCAGGCCCGCCTCGACGCCGGAGGCCACATCCTCTTCGAGACGGCTGCCACCGGCCTGAGCGACCTCGATTCGGAAGAACCAAAGATCCACTTCCGCCGGGACGCGAAGCTCGAAGGCGGAAAGATCAGCTTCGGCGAGGATCCGGAGGAAGAGGAACTCGTCTGCGACCACGTCGTTGGGTGCGACGGTTTCTTCGGGGTCAGCCGGAAGGCTATTCCAGACGGCGTCAGGAGGGAGTACACGCGGACATACCCGTTCGGGTGGTTCGGCATTTTGGTAGAGGGACCGCCCTCGACGGAGGAGTTGATCTACAACCTGCACGAGCGGGGCTTCGCCCTCGTCAGCACGCGCTCGCCCGAGATACAACGCCTCTATTTCCAGTGCGACCCGGAAGACGAAGTCGCCAACTGGCCGGACGAGCGTATCTGGGAGGAGATGCACGCCCGCCTCGACACCGGAGACTGGACGCTCAGGGAGGGCGGTATCATCCAGAAGAACATCGTCCAGATGCGCTCCTTCGTTACCGAGCCGATGCAGTACGGGCGGCTCTTCCTCGCCGGAGACGCTGCGCACATCGTGCCGCCAACTGGCGCGAAGGGGATGAACCTCGCCCTCGCGGACGTCCGCGTGCTCGCGCGCGGGCTGGCGGACTTCCACGAGTCCGGCGGCACGGACCTGCTGGAGCGGTACACGGAGCTGTGCCTCGGGCGGGTGTGGAAGGCGAGCCGATTCTCGTGGTGGATGACCTCGATGCTGCACCGCTTCGAGGAAGACAACGCCTTTCAGCACCGCGTGCAGGTCGCCGAACTCGACTACGTGACCTCCTCGCGGGCCGCGGCGACCACCCTTGCCGAGAACTACGTCGGCCTTCCCATGGACCCGGCCTTCAAAATACCCGGCGAAGACCAGGAGCAGGCGGCGCACTGATGGTGACGAAGCGGGAACGGAGGACGCGATGAGCCAGACGGACAGGCAGAACACGGATTATCCGGTGGACGAGGCGTTCGACCCCCTCGACCCGGATTACCTGGCCGACCCGTACCCGTACTACGCGAGGTTCCGCAAGGAAGCCCCAATCTTCTACGCGCCGAAGATAGATTTCTGGGTCGTCAGCCGCTACGAGGACGTACAGAGGATCGTCAAAGACCCCAAGACCTTCTCCAACGCGCGGGTCCAGGAGCCGCTATATCGGATCACGCCGGAGGCGCTTGAGAAGCTCAAGGGCGGCGTCCGCGTGAAGCCGACGACCTCCACAGCCGACCCGCCGCTACATCAGCGAACGCGAAAGCACGCGGCGAGGGCGTTCTCGGCCAAACGGGTCGCCGGGCTCGAAGGGCGCATCCGGGAGGTCGCCAACCGCCTGATCGACAACCTCATCTCCGAAGGCCGCGCCGACCTGGTGGACAGGTTTGCCTTTCCCCTGCCGGCCTACGTTGTGTTCGGCCTGATCGGCTACCCTGAAGAGGACGCCGAGATGCTGAAGAACTGGTGTTCGGACCGCCTCAAGCTCACGTGGGGACGCCCGCTCCCCGAGGAGCAACTGGAGACCGTGGAGAAGATGTCCTCGTTCTTCGACTACATAGAGAGCTTCGTCCACGAACGGGCCGAGGATCTCAGGGACGACTACACGAGCGACCTGCTTCGCATCCGGGCGGAGGATGAGGACAACCTGAGCCTCGAAGAGGTCGTGAGCATAGACTACAGCCTCTCATTCGCGGGCCACGAGACCACGACGAACCTGATCCTGAACGGCCTCCGCAACCTGTTATCCCGTCCCAGACTCTGGGAAGAGTTGCGCGAGAACCCGGACCTGATCGGGAACGCCGTCGAAGAATCGCTCCGGCGCGACACCTCAGTCGTCTCCTGGCGTCGCTCGACCATCCGGCCCGTGGAGATAGCCGGCGTCGAGGTTCCGGAGAACGCCAGGCTCATGCTGCTTCTCGCCTCCGCCAACCGCGACGAGCGCGTCTTCGACGACCCGGACGAGTTCGACATCCGGCGCGCGAACGCGTCCAAGCACCTCGCCTTCAGCCACGGCATTCACTTCTGTCTCGGCGCGCCACTGGCCCGGCTTGAGGCGTGCATCGCTTTCGAGCTGCTGACGCAGCGGCTTCCGGATCTCAGGCTATCTCCGCCGGATCAGACCTTCGAGTTCGACCCGAACATGTCGTTCCGCGGGCCAAAGGAGCTGTGGGCGCAATGGACGCCGGAAGGCGCGTCATGAGGGCGTTGTGCGGAGGTCCCGTGCGCGACCGGGCAAGAACCGAATGGTCATGCAGGCACGCTGACGGAGGAACCTGTTGGAAAAAGTAATGAACTTGCGCGAAGCGGTCGCGGAGATGGTGCGTGACGGTGACTCTGTTGCCCTAGAAGGGTTCACGCACCTCATACCGAGCGCCGCCGCGCACGAGATCATCCGCCAGGAGAAGAAGGATCTCACGCTCATACGAATGACCCCCGACCTGATCTACGACGGGCTGATCGGGATGGGATGCGCCGGCAAGCTTGTGTTCTCCTGGGGCGGAAACCCCGGCGTCGGCTCCCTCCACCGCTTCCGCGACGCCATCGAGAACGGCTGGCCGAACCCTCTGGAGATCGAAGAGCACTCCCACGCGGGCATGGCGAACCGCTACGCCGCCGGGGCATCCAACCTGCCCTTCGCCGTGCTGCGCGGATACGTCGGCACCGACCTCCCGAAGGTCACGAGCACCATCAAGCCCATAACCTGCCCGTTCACCGGCGAGGAGTTGATGGCGGTCCCGGCCCTGAACCCGGACGTTGCGATCATCCACGCCCAGCAGGCCGACCGGCGGGGGAACGTGGCGTTGTGGGGCATCACGGGCATCCAGAAGGAGGCGGCGCTCTCCGCCCGGCGCGTGATCGTCACGGTCGAGGAGATCGTGGACGAGTTCGTGCCGCGGCCGTTCGGGATCGTGCTTCCATCAGTCGCGGTAGACGCCATAGCCGTCGAGTCGCGGGGCTCCCATCCATCGTACGCCGACGGCTACTACGACCGGGACAACGCCTTCTACGCGGCGTGGGACCCCATAGCGCGCGACAGGGAGAAGTTCCGGAGGTGGATGGAGCGGCACGTGCTCGGGGTAGAAACGTTTACCGAACACCTGAGAAGCATCGAGAGGGAGGAGGCGTTGCGTTGACCGGGACCGTCGAGAGGGGCTCGTACACTACGGACGAGATGATGACCGTCGCGGCCTCCAGGGAGCTGCGCAACGGCGTGGTCTGCTTCGTCGGCATCGGTCTCCCGAGCGAGGCGGCGAACCTGGCGCGGGCCACCTACGCCCCCGACGGCTTCCTGGTCTACGAGTCCGGCACGCTCGGCGCGAAGCCGGACGTGCTGCCCCTCTCCATAGGTGACGGTGTCCTGGCCGAGCACGCGGACTCCGTGGTCTCCGTGCCGGAGGTCTTCAACTACTG
>JACCTS010000385.1 GCA_013812245.1 Rubrobacter sp. | reverse complement strand
AAGTCTCGGACGTGCTCGTGGCGTAGCTCCACGGGCTGCCAAGAAGCCCCTTTTGCCGAGTTCGTGCTCCGCATACCAGCCAAATCCACGGTTGGAGCGCCGCTCGAATCACTTTTCAGACAGTTTCTCCACGCACTCGGGTGAACAAGGGCAAGAAGAAAGGCTGGGGCAACATCGAGCTATCTTGGCACAAAGGGAGGCGGTTCGGATAACTCTGCCGTTCTGAAGACTCGACTTAATTGCCCGCCTTCACCTATTGGCGCACGCTCTGAAAGTGTCAAGGATCCCAGAAAAGGGCCTTTCTCTGTTACCCGAGCGATTAGTAAAAGCCTCTGAGGAGAGGATACACGGCAAGGGTGATCGGCGCCGCTCAGGTTCACAGCTCGACGAGCTCGGTGGTGCCGAGCACCCGACCTGAACGGTGTTTGGCTTG
This sequence comes from Rubrobacter sp., assembly GCA_013812245.1. Classification (GTDB taxonomy): domain Bacteria; phylum Actinomycetota; class Rubrobacteria; order Rubrobacterales; family Rubrobacteraceae; genus JACDGB01. The sequence continues at coordinate 5,033 of JACCTS010000385.1, read as the reverse complement.
CGCAGCGACGTACGGCTCGGCGGTTTGCACCAGCATGTCCGTCTCGAATCCCTCTCGGGGGACCGATCCCAAGGACTCTAGTTGACCTGGGCGCGGGCCAGCGAGCACCTCCCAGGTGGCGACCTCCGTGGCACCGTTCCAGCTAGCGTAGACTCTGACCTCATTTTCGGAGGTGCGCTCTGCCACCGCAGCAGGCCGATCGCTCGGGTGAGCGCTCCACGGGAAGCGGAAGGCTCGGTAGGACCTATTTTGGGGCGGCAACCTGGCATCGGAGAGCAATTTCCCATCCTTGCTGAACTCGGAGACGGTCAGTGCTCTACCCCAACCTATGAACACGTTGCCGTTCGGTAGCACCTGCATGTTGCCGGCCGCGTCGGCGTACTGCTTGTCGGGGTGGGTGTACTCGCGTACCAGCGAGGCGCTCATCTGCTCCTCGTCGAGATCTAGCACGATAGCGCGGGACTCTTCTACCGCCTTCGGGATGCCGTTCTCAAAGACCAGACTGCCGTTGTCGAAGATGGTGATGGTGCCGTCGGGCAGGCGGCGGGCGTCGTGCTGGAAGGCAAATCGGGTGCCTGGGCCCATCTCGAAGTCGCTCTTCTTGCCGCCCAGGCGCCATATGATCTCGCCGGTTATGCGGTCTATCTTGTAGACAGCGGAGGTTTCGCGGGCGGAGATCAGTAGATTGTTGTCGTGGTCTACATCTATGGAGTTGATGTGGAAATAGTCGATACCGGGGTAGTGATCCTCCCACGGCTTTACGTAAGTCTCCTCCAGGCCGACGTGCTCGAGGCTGTGCCATTCGAAGAGCATCTCGCCAGTCTCGATGTCTAGCTCCTGGACGGCCCCTTGCACTGCCACGCTGTCCTTCGGGCCGCCGACCGAGGAGAGGTCCCAAGGCACCGCGTTATAGATCGTGAACAGAGCGGTATCCTGTGGGCTGATGAGGAACTCGTGGTGGTCCCCGTCGTAGTCGTTGGCAGCCTTGACCCGGGCTATCTCGCGGTAGGAGTCATCGAAGATCACGTACTCGCCCGGTGTTTCCCCCCAGGTAAGCACGGGTCTGTCCCGGTAGGTCTGCACCTTGAAGTTCATCGCGCGCCCAGACGTGCCCTGCAGGGGACGAAACCACACCACCTGTCCACGATCGTCGACCATCAACGAGCCGCCCTGCCCTGCGTCGCCCTTCTCTGGAGCGACGAAGATGTAGCCGGGGGCGGTATCGTCGTGCGCTTTCTTGGTCACCTCTACAGCGGGCGGGCTAAGGTCAGGACGCGAGCGAAAGGCCCACACGCCCTCCGGAAGCGCGGATGAGACGCTTGGTAGGGGCCAGACCTTTGATTTGTGCAAGGGTCTGCTCTTTGAGTTGCGCTCAAGCAGGTCGCAGCCCACCGTGTTTGTCAACGCGAGGTAAGTAGCACCAGCGCTCACCGCTGTGAGAAACCTGCGTCTTGTGAACTTAGTGCCCATCGCCAAACTCTACACTATTAAGATCTTGATACTGGGTTTGCCCCGCTTCTACGGACCGATCAGAGTTAAGCGATCAGGTTCAGTGAAAGGGGTCCGAGATGGGCAAGACAGGCAGGCTCTACTCGCCTGAATTCAAGGAGGAGGCCGTCAGGCTGGGCCACTCCTCCGAGCAGAAGTATCCAGTGGCGAAGATAGCCCGCGATCTGGATGTCTCTACCGAGACACTTCGTAAGTGGGTGAACCAGGCAGAGATCGACGCCGGAGAGTGTGAAGGGCTCACCACCGAAGAACGCGAAGAGTTGAGGAAGCTGCGCAAGGAGGTGAAGGTGCTCAAGGAGAAGCGTGAGATCTTAAAAAAAGCAGAGGTGGGTTCAACCGGTGAGCGCAACGGTCTCTGCCAGTGTATCAGCCGGCGTGCGGTTGGATCTGGTTGCTCAGGGCCTCCACGACGCTCTCGGTGTCCTTGCCTCCCACCCGCACCAGCATCACAAACCGGGAGTTGCGTTCGACCAGGGTTGCTACGTGGGTGTTGTGCGCCCCGGCGAGTAGGTCACCTTCCCAGTGCCCAGGCACCGCCCTCTCTTCGACCTCGGGCGGACGCTCACGGATGGAGACGGCGTCTTTGATCTGACCGCGCTGCTGTCCCGCAGTGGAGGCACACCGAGCCCGGCGCATCATCCGCCTGGAACGTAGATGGGCGAGCAGTTCCTTTTTCAACGCGCCTCTGGTCTGTACGAACAAGGTGCGGTAGATCGTCTCGTGTGACACGCGCATCGCCCCATCATCGGAACACCGTCTTTTCAGCCAACCGGAGATCTGCTGCGGTGACCAGTCCTCCTTGAGCTTCTTTGCTACCACATCGCGCAGACGATCGTTTTCGGCGAGCAGGCATCTTTTAGGTCGACGGGCTCTCTCCCAGGCCCGCTCGTCAGCCTTCTGAGCCCGGTAGTCTCTACTCCCACCATGACGGCCCACCTCTCGGCTGACCGTCGAGGCGGATCGCCCTAGCCGGACCGCAATAGCGCGCATCGACTCTCCTGATGCAAGTCCCCGGGAGATCTCCTCCCGCCCGGCCACGGTCAACGCCCACCTTGCCCTGCGTCGCTGAGGTGGAGCGATCCCGCCGTTGGCCTTGAGTATCCCGTGGATGGAGCCAGGAGGCTTCTTGAGCGCTCGGGCGATGTCGCTGATGGACTCCCCGGCCTTCCACCTATCCCACAGCTCCTTCTTGCGCGCCTCGGGCAACCCCAGACGACCCAGTCTAGCCAAGCCCCTACCTCCGATCTGAACAACACCGAAAACCCTACCCCGTGTTGCACCGACCGGTTGAATCCACCGCAGAGTTCTTCGCCAGGGAGGAGAATCTCCGAGCGCGCAGGTGATCTACACGTTCATCGAGGCGCAGAAGGCAAACCATCGGGTGAGTGCGATGTGTAGAGCCCTGAAGGTTTCCAAGAGCGGCTTCTATGGTTGGCGAGACAGAGCGCCGTCGGCTCGGGCTCATGCGAATGCTCATCCCAAGGAGAAGATCGCTCGCATCCACAGAGACAGTCGTGAGACCTACGAGGCTCCGAGGATTCACTTCGAGCTTAGGATGCTTGGAGTGAGATGCGCCAGAAAGCGCGTAGCTCGTCTGATGCGGGAAGCCGGGCTGTGCGGGTGCGGAGGCCGCAGGAGGAAGGTTCGCACCACTCTGCGCTCACAGACCAAGCGCATCCCTCCTGCCCCAGACCTGGTGAAACGCGACTTCACTCCAGAGGCTCCGGATCGTCTGTGGGTGGCGGACATCACGTATGTGAGGACCTGGGAAGGCTGGCTCTACCTCTCGTTTGTCCTCGATGCCTACTCAAGGATGGTCGTCGGATGGTCCATGGCTAACAATCTCAGGACGGAGTTGGTCCTCGACGCCGTGAACATGGCTATCTACACGCGAAGGCCACAGCCGGGACTGATCCACTATTCCGACCGTGGCAGCCAGTACACCTCGGTGGAGTTCGGAGGTCGTCTAATAAAAGCTCGTCTTCTACCCTCGATGGGATCGGTGGCCGATGCCTACGACAACTCGATGGCCGAGAGTTTCGTTTCCACGCTCAAGCGGAAGTTGATCCACCGCCACTCGTGGACGTGCCCTCGAGCGCCCGTCTTGAGGGTAAACTCGGGCAATCGGGCCTCGAAATATTCAGCGAGGCTGTACGTGGAGCGGCTACCGTCTCCAGATGAGACCTCGTGGCGCGAGCGGCGAAGAGGAACTGGAGCAGAATCTGCGCCTCATCTGCATCGCAACCCGCTACCGGACGTAGTGCTCGACGCCTAGTTTGGCCCGGCCAACCTGATTGGTCTCTCCAGGTTCGTCGATCAGTCGTCTGACTGATCGGAGGTGGCTTTCGTAACTTCGGCTGATGTCTGGTTCTTTCTGCGGGAGCGCATCAGGTAGCCGTTGGCCGCCTGGAAAGGGAAGATCAGGAGGTACGCCATCCCGGCCTAAGAGGCCGCGTCCTGTCCGTCGAGCAGGGCGATGACGATGGAGATGAGTCCGACCCCCACCATCAGCAGGAAGCCCTGCATCTCCTCCCGCGTCACCGATCTCTCGTGCGCGTCGAGGCCGAGCGTGTCACGCAGGGTGTACGCCCGCAGGTAGAGCAGGACGAACACGGTCTGGAGCGCGACGAACCCCGCGCCGTAGATCACCATCAGGAGCGGTACCTGATCGTTGCGTATCGTCTCGACGACGGCGCCGGAAGGCAGCCGCACCGTGGTGCTGAAGCCGAGCAAGGTGTCCGAGAGCAGGGTGAAGAGGAACTTCAGGGGATACACGTAGAGCAGCACGATAAACAGCAGGGCGGTGTTCAGGTTCACCGCGATGGCATCGTCCCACAGCCCGTACCGCCGGGAGAACCTGTAATGCGAGTGCCACACGGCGAAGAGCAGGACGAAGCAAACGGCGAACGCGAAGAACCCCCGCATGGTCGCCAGCAACTCTTCGAAGGTCTTGGGCACCTCCAGCGACACCACCAGCAGCGTGACCGCGAAGGCGAAGACAGCGTCGGAGAAGCCCTCGATGCGCGAGACCTCCTCGCCCCGCCACGAGAACCCTTCCTCGCCGCCCCGGTTTCGCGCCAGCCTCTCGCGCAGCATCCCCGTCCGTCTCTCCCGCTCGCTTTCTATCCTGCTAGATTAGAGGATAGCCCGTACAGGCGGACAGCGTTTCCGCGCAGCACATCTTCGCCTGCGGCTCGAGCCTCGGAGAGACCCAGCTCCCCGGTTCCCACCAGCTCACCGAGCGACCGCCCGATCACACGCCGGCCGTCGAGCGCGCTCATCCAATGTATCTCCGGCACGCCTATGCCGTCGGAGCTGTACATGAGCTTGGAGAGCGGGGCGACGCCAAGCGTGGCTCGGGTGAAGGAGAGCATCTCACCGAAACCGAGGAGCGGGATGCCGTACGAGAGATCCAGGTACACATTCTCGTAGACGGCCGCCAAATATCCGCCCTCGCGGGTATACGGATAGCACTCGTGCAGCAGCACCACGGGCATGCCGCGATACTCGGGCCGCTGCAACAC
>JACCTS010000362.1 GCA_013812245.1 Rubrobacter sp. | reverse complement strand
GCCGGCCCAATGGGAGCCAGTCAAATGGTCCTCTCAGAGTCTTAGCGGCTCCCACTGGTCATTAATCAGTGACCAAGTAAACGCGTCATCGAGCGAAATGCCTGTTGTTTCGAAAGGTTTCCCCTCGTCATCAATGCGGATAGTACGTCGCTGTCCGTCGACCAGAACGAGATCGCAAGGCCTAGTCGGGTCCGTGCTACAGAAGTTTCTCGAATGTTTATCTGCAGGCGGCGTCTGGCTCCGACGCGTCCCTGCAACGGACGGTTACCATCGAGGCCATGAAGATCGGTGACTACGCGTTCTTGTCTGACTGCCGCTCGGCGGCCCTTGTCGGACGCAATGGTTCGGTGGACTGGTACTGCGTCCCTCGATTCGACTCGCCTTCGGTGTTCGGCCGTTTGCTCGACGGCAGCGCAGGGCATTGGTGGCTGCGCCCTAAAGGCGACTACGACCACAAGTGGTGCTACATCGATGACACCTTGGTGCTTCGGACCGTGTTCGAAGGAGAGTCAGGGAGAGCGCAGCTGACCGAAGCTCTCGCGCTCGAGCCGGGGTCGCGTGGTCACGAGATCGGCAAACGGTCTCCCAATGTGCTGCTTCGGCGGGTCGAAGGGCTCGACGGTCGTGTCGAGATGGCTACGGAGTTCGCGCCCCGGTTCGAGTACGGACTCACGACGCCTCATATCGACGGGACCGACAAGGAGCTTGTCGTCGGCGGCGGACCGGTGATGCTCAAACTCGCGACCAACGTAGCGATGGACTACGAGTCCGGCACCGCAACCGCCACTCTTGCGGTCAACGCGGGCGAGACAGCCGCGTTCGCGCTCTCGTATGCACCGACCTACGGGGTCGAGGAGCCGATGGAGCTCGATGTCGGTGAAGCGCTCAGCGACACGATCGAGTCATGGCGATCGTGGGTCGAGATCCACGATCGATACCAAGGCGATCATGCCGGCGAGGTTCAGCGCAGTGCGCTCGTGTTGCAGGGCCTGACGTTCCAACCCACCGGCGCCGTCGTAGCGGCTGCCACGACATCCTTGCCGGAGGAGGTGGGAGGCAAGCTCAACTGGGATTACCGGTTCGCCTGGCTGCGGGACCTGAGTCTCACCATGCGGGCGCAATGGGTCGCTGCCTGTCCAGATGAAGCGGACCGGTTGTTCCGATTCATCGCCCGCGCTGGAGGCAGTTTCGCGGGAGAGAACGTTCAGATTGTCTACGGGGTGGAAGGGGAACGCGACCTCACCGAACGGACACTCGATCACCTGAGTGGCTGGCGCAACAGCAAGCCTGTACACGTCGGCAACGATGCCTGGGATCAGGTTCAACTGGATGTCCTCGGAGAAGTGCTCGACGCGGCTTGCTTGCTCAAAGACCAGCTCGGAGATCTCGATGAAGAGATGCAGAGCTTCTTGACCGGTTTGGCCAATCGTGCGGCCGAGTGCTGGCAGCAGCCGGACGCGGGTATGTGGGAAGCGCGCGACCATCAGCGTCAATACCTTTCTTCAAAGGTGATGTGCTGGGTTGCTCTCGACCGTGCGCTGAAGCTTGCAGACTGCCTGGGTCCCAAGGCCGATCCGCAGCGTTGGTCTTCGACGCAAGAGGACATCCGGGAGGCCGTGCTCGAGCAGGGTTGGAGTCACAAGATCGGCGCCTACGCAGGGGCTTTCGGTTCTGACGAGCTAGATGCTTCCGTGCTGCTCCTCCCGCTCGTCGGGTTCCTCCCTGGCGGCGATGAGCGCATGCGCGCGACTATCGACGTCGTCGAGAGCGAGTTAGGGGGACCGGGCCTGATTCGCAGGTGGCCAGGCGAAGAGAGTGGCTTCGTCATCTGTACCTACTGGCTCGTCGAATGCCTTGCCCTTGCCGGTGAATTAGAGCGCGCTCGGAAATGGTTCGATCGGGCGACGTCTTTCGCGAACGATCTCGGCCTTCTTGCCGAGGAGGGCGACCTACATAGCCACGAGCTTTTGGGCAACTACCCTCAGGCTTTCTCGCACGTAGGTCTGATCAACGCGGCTTGGCGGCTCACAGAAGCAACGTCGGGCAAAGACACCGAAACGAAGGGAGCATCATGACGGGGATCCTCGAAGGCAAGGTCGCCCTCATAACAGGTTCGGACTCTGGCATCGGCCAAGCGAGCGCCATCGAGTTCGCGCGTGAAGGGGCCGATGTGGTGATCAATTATCTTCACGACAAGGAAGGCGCAGAGACCACGCTTGCGAAAGTCGAAGACCATGGACAGCGCGGGCTAGTGGTGCAAGCAGATATCAGCGATGAAGAGCAGGTGACCGGCCTCTTCTCGCAAGCCGTGGGTCATTTCAGGACCCTGGACATCTTGATGAACAACGCTGGGGTTGATGCATCCGGGAAAGAAGTTGCCGATCTGCCGACCGAGACGTGGGATCGCGCGATCAAGACGAATCTCTACGGCGCGTTCTTCTGCTGCCGGAGGTTCATAAACATCAGGAAGGATGTTGGGGGTGGCGGCAAGATCATCAACGTGAGCTCAGTGCATCAAGACATCCCGAATGCGGGCGGATCGGATTACGACTGCTCGAAAGGAGCTATACGCAGCCTCACCAGAACTCTTGCTCTGGAGCTCGCACCTCACGGAATCAATGTAAACAATCTCGGACCTGGGATGGTCTTGACGCCGTTCAACCAGGCCGCCATCGACGACCCTGAGCTGCTGGATAAGCAGGTCCAAAGCATCCCGATGAAGCGCGCCGCGGAGCCGCGCGAGATCGCGCGGCTTGCCGTCTTTCTTGCATCGAAGGACGCTGACTACGTTACGGGCTCGGACTACTTCATGGACGGCGGTCTCATGCGCAATGTAGGCCAGGGCGCCTGAGATCCTCGAGTCCTATTTCCCGGTGATGGCATCGACGGGCATGGGAAAACGAGGGGTGGGTCGCCAGGGAATCGTGCGCCGACCCGGCTACGGGGTCCCGTTCGACTTCTCGGTGACGGTGTGACCTTTCTACCTGATGATCGCGTCATCGAGTGCTAGTCAGCGGCTGACCGCCAACATAAGGCTGTCGATCAAAGAACGTGTGGGCCACTACCCAAGCGAATCCGCCGAGCCCTCGACGGAGGAGTCAGATCACGCAACCCAGGTCACGCACAGGGGCGCAGAGCCGCCAGGTGTACATTCAGCATCGGAGAGCAGGTCGTCGCCAGGCTGGTAGTCAGAACGCAAGCCCGTGCCGCTCGACGATTCTGGAGGTAGCCTCGAGATCGGCGTCACATTGGTAAGGGGCCGCCAGTGCGGCGAGCGACTCTGGGTCAGGCGGCTCCGTCGTGGTGCCCAAGGCGCGGAAGAACTGCTCCAGACCGGCGGGGGAGATGATTTCGAGCGCAGATGCAGGCTCGTCCCCTGCGTTCCAGAACGTGTGCCACTGGTTCCGGGGTTTGAAGATTAGATCCCCGGGTTCGCCGACGACCTCCTCGTCGCCCAGAATCGCTCCGATGCGGCCCTCCAGCACAT
>JACCTS010000344.1 GCA_013812245.1 Rubrobacter sp. | reverse complement strand
TCGACGCAGTAAAAGTCCCGCGGGAGTTTATGGAACGGCTGACCGACGCGGTTTGCTATGCGGCGTGATGGCTAAAGTCCACAGCCTGTTGAAAAACTCCCTGACGCCCGCTCTTGACCCCCAATTCGGCTCCAAAAACGGCGATTCGAGGTCTCTGAGGCCCATCCAGGCGGCCATAAGCGTCACCGAGCAGGGTTTTTCAACAGGCTGACAAGCTAAGGCTAGAGAGTATTCTAGTAGCGTCCCTCGAGCAGAGACCGTAGCAGCCGCTCGTAGGTACCTTCGCAGGCTCCCCTCCGCGTTACTACACAAGGACTTGGCTAGGAGTCGGGGCACTCATTTTTGGTTCGTGTTTTACCTGCAAATCGACCAATTTCGAAGTGGAGCCGAAGGAATTCGAACCCCTGACCTCCGCCGTGCAAAGGCGACACGATAGTTTGCCTCAGATTCCTGCAGATTGCAAAATTCCTGCAAATGACGATTCTCTTCCGAGCACACTTTGCTCTCGTTTTCAGGAGATTTACTCGGGTTGCTGCACGGTTGCTGCAACGCAGTGCGCTCCTATTACTCGTGCTTGCGGTCTCAACCCCGCACCAGTTTGAAGTTGAGAGGCTGGATAGCCGCTGGAGGTGTTCTGCGCGACTTGTTGCCGCAACTCGTGATGCCTTGATAGCTCAAGGGCAGTGAGCGTAACGAGGACCGAGCACATGGCGGTCATCATGGGAGCTGTCTGGATCGGAGAGGCAGCTTGTGACACCAGTTCTCCTGCGTTGCGCATCATGCCTCACCATGCACACGCGCTTTCAGCCAAGAATTGCTAAAAGTTCCGCGCGGGTCGAGCCGCTCGACCAGACGGACGAAGTCGGGAAGGCGTTCGTAGAGCGGGGCGAGCGCCGCCGCGTCCGCAACGAAGAGCTTTCCCCAGTGCGGACGTGCCTCGAACGGGACGAGCGCGGTCTCGAGTTGGGCGAGCATGTCCTCAACCGCATCCTGCTCCGGCTTCCAGGTGAAGTGGATGCCGACACTGTCCTCCCCGTAGTTCATGCTCATCCATAGCCGATCCGCGGCCACCGCGCGAATCTCGCAGACCTGCAAGATCGGTCGAATCTTGTCCGCGAGGGCGCGCACGACCTCTATGGCCTCCACGGCGTACCGGCGCGGAATCAGGTACTCCGACTGCAGCTCCTCGCCGCTGCTCGGCGTAAAGCCCATGCGAAAATGCGGCAAGCGGTCGGACCAGAGTCCGGGCCTGCCCAGCTGCGGCGTACAGGAGCTCGCATCGAGACCGAGGATCGGGTGCCGGTCCACGGCTGCCGCGACCGCTCCGAAGAGGTCACCCTCTACCCGCTCGGGCTCATCCCTCACCCGGCTCTTGACCCAGACCTGCTCGGCGGTCTCACCCCAGCGGGTAAAGACGCTGGCGCCGTAGCCGCATGAGATGATCTCGTCGAAGTGCTCGGAGAGAGCCTCCCAGCTCAGGCCCTCAAAGACCCGCTGCCGCACCTCGTAGGCGGGCTCCACGTCCAGGGTGATCCGGGTGACCGCACCGAGAGCGCCAAGCCCGACCACGAGGCCGTCGAAATCGGACTCGCCTCTGGAGGCCTCGATGATCTCGCCGTCAGACGTCACGAGCTCGAGGCCCGCGACGGCGGTCGCGAGGTTGCCGTTCGTGTCGCCCGAGCCGTGCGTCGCTGTCGCCACGGCGCCCGCAACAGAGATGTGGGGAAGCGATGCTAGGTTGTGCAGGGCCACGCCTTCGGCGCTCAACGTCTCTACCAGTTCGCCGTACTTCAGAGCCGCGTTGAAGGAGACTGTGCTTGCCGCGCGGTTCACGACCACGTCCGCGGGCATGGCCTCAAGCGTTATAAGCTCTAAGGAGTCGGCGATGTCGTTGAACGAGTGCCGCGACCCCAGGACGCGTACACCGGGTGCGTTGGCGACGATCTCCCGCACCTGCTCGATCGTCGACGGCCGGTGCAGCTTCTCCGCCCGGTAGGTGTGATTGCCGGCCCAGTTCTTTCCTGGAGAATGATCTTGGATCATCGCCTTGCTCTTCCTCCTCCTACCCGCGGAACTTCGAACCGTGGGTGGCATCTCCACCTGGACTTGAGGCTGTGTCAGAGATGATTTGCTCGGCTAACTTTCGCACATCAGCGAGCGAGGAGAAGTCAGCCAGGTAGTAGCGTATCTTCTCACTGCCTGTCTCTTTCCGAATCTCCTCCAAGACAGCTTACAAGGGTTCTCGGTTGTGGCCACAATAGTACGATGGTGGTACCCCTTTCGACGAGTTTCCAGGGCCACTTGCCTGCCCAGACCGTCGGTCGCCCCGTCACGAAGATCATCTCTTATTCGAAGTCTCGCATCTGCGCTTCAGTATATGCCCACGATCCATACTTCGTCTTCCAACATTCGGAGATCATCGGCTGTTAAAACGGGAGCCTCTACGGATACAATCCTGTGCGTGGGAAGATCCCTCGTCGATGACAGATACGAGTTGCGAGCCTTGACGGGCAGCGGCGGCATGGCCGACGTGTTCCTGGCCTACGACCGGATCCTCGACCGCGACGTAGCGCTCAAGCTGCTGAAGGGTCGCTTTGCCCAAGACGAGGAGTTCGTCGAGCGCTTCAGGCGCGAGGCCAAGAGCGCCGCCGCCCTGAGCAACCCGCACATCGTCACCATCTTCGACAGGGGCGAGACCGAGGACAGCACCTACTACATAGCCATGGAGTACGTGCCCGGAGGAGACCTAGGGGACCTCATCGAGGGCGAGGGGAGGCTCCCGCCTCGGAGGGCGACGGAGATAGCACTCCAAGTCGCCGAGGCCCTGCAAATCGCTCACGAGCGCGGCGTCGTCCACCGCGACATAAAGCCGCGCAACATCCTCATCACTGGGTCGGGGCACGCCAAGGTCGCGGATTTCGGCATAGCACGGGCGGCCGAGGCGACCACCATCTCCCACCGCGGCGACATCCTGGGCAGCGTGAAGTACATGTCCCCAGAGCAGGCGATGGCGAAGCCGGTGGGGCCGGAGAGCGACCTGTATTCGTTGGGCGTCGTCCTCTACGAGATGCTCAGCGGTCGAGTGCCGTTCGAGGTCAAGACCCCAGAGGATGTACCCGCCAAGCACGCGGGCGGACCGCCACCGCACCCGATGGAGCTAGACCCCGAGGTTCCGAAGGCCCTAGACGCCGTCGCGGTTAAACTCCTGGCGACAGATCCCCAGGATCGTTACGGTAACGCGGCGGAACTGCTCGAAGAGCTCGTTCGGGTACGGGATGGCTTGCCTCCGGCGGTCCCGTCCCCGAACGAGGCGACCACCGCAGTCCTGGGGGATCCGATGGTACCGCTCCCCGCCCCACCCGCGTCCGGCAGCGCCGGTGGCGCGCGCAGCAGGAAGTCGAGCAGGAAGCCGTTGTGGATCCTCACCGTGTTGGCCGCGCTGATCGGCGTGCTCGCCGGGCTCGCCGGGCTCGGCGTGCTCGGGAAGGATCCGTCGCGAACCCCCAATGGGGTGAGCGCCGTCCACGCTGTGGAAGGTGGCCCCCTCGAAGCGCCCGCGACGGGGTCGGGCATCCCGTCGGCGGGCATCCCGTCGGCGGGCATCCCGTCGGCGGGCATCCCGTCGGCGGGCGTCGCCGGTGGCGCATCAGCGGCCTCCGCGTCCGCCTCTGTGGCTGCGTCGGCACTTGGATCAGCAGTCTCCTCCGCGGCTCCGGCGCCGGGGGATACTGGGGGCGGTGGGTTTGCCGCGCAAGAGCAGTACAGGTAGCTATCCCCATTCGGAGCTTGTCCAGCGAAGCGCCTAGAGAAACTCTTTTCGCCTCCCCTCAGTAGGGGGTTGCGGCGAAAACGATCTCTCGATGTTAGCCGCTCCTGAGCGCGAGAGGCTCGATCCCGTCTACGCCCGAGTTCCTCGAGAAGGAGCAAGGGCGCTACCGCGCGCTACTTCCGCCAAGAGTACGAATGTTCCTTTGAGGAAACGGAGGAGCACGTGTTCTTACGACGCGGAAGAAGCGGCTATGACCCGAGACGTCTCGCCGCTTCTCGGGGATGCAAAATGAGCGTTCACAGTTACTACGTGGGCGTGGACCTTGGTCAGAGTCGCGACTACACGGCCGTCTCTGCGATCGAGGAGCCCATCTGGGTGCCGAGGCCGACTTCGAACCGCGGGTGGCGTCTCCACCTGGACTTGAGGCTGTGAGCTAACCGCGACCCGCTTCCAGCTCTCCGAGTTTTGTCTGCAAAACGCTAGTTTTTGAGAGTGGAGCCGAGGGGATTCGAACCCCTGACCTCCGCCGTGCAAAGGCGGTGCTCTCCCAACTGAGCTACGGCCCCATTCGGTCACAGGTTATTCTAACCCGTCTTGCGGTGTCCGGTATTTGTGCATTTTTGCAGGTATTACCTGGCGCGCCGGAATTTTTCCCGGCGTGGAGGTTTTCCGTTGCGTGCCGGCGCGTACCAGCGCGTGCTGGCCCGGTTGCAGTACTTTCAGGATCACGACTCCGTGTCTGCAGCGGGACTATTTACGCAGGTGAATGTGTATGAAATGTATGCCTTTTGGGGCTATGAAGGGCTCTCCATCAGCGGCGGCAACTACTTGGGGGAGGCGGTGTCTGATCGCCGCCTCCAGCCGTCTAGTACTCAGAAGAGAGCAGTATGCAGGTGGATGAGCGGTCAGCTTCCATGATGATCCAGACTCTCTCGCCGCGAGCGCCCACTGGGTAGCTGCTCACAATCCAGAAACCCTCACGGGCGGGGAGCTTCGTTCTCGCGGGCGTCCTCCGACGGCACTACGACCAGGGTTGACCTACGGATGACTCGATACCTTCGAGACCAAGGACCCTGACAAGCGCATCAACGCCTTGCTTGCACGACCGTTTCTGTCCTTCGAGCTTGGCGAGGACCGGATAGATCTATGCGCAAAGAAGTCGACCATGAAAAGATGGGCACGGAGAGGAGTTGGGAAGCATGGCCGACAGGTTTGATCTCGTCGTAATAGGTAGCGGTAATGCGGGATACATTCCAGCAATACGGGCTGGTCAGCTCGGGATGAAGGTGGCGATCGTCGAGAGACAAGGTCTTGGGCGGCACGTGTTTGAACTGGGTCTATATCCCCGCCAAGGCATTCCTGCAGACGGCCGCTATGCTCAACGATCGACGGCGTGGCGACGAGTTCGGGCTTGTCGACGACTCGGACGCCCGCTTCGACTAGCGCGAGATCTCCTTGCGGACGGCGGGAGCTACCTCGGTGCCGAACAGCTCGATGGCGCGCATCACTTTCTCGTGCGGCATCGCACCGACACTGATCTGCGCCATAAAGCGCTGGTGACCGAAGAGCTCGTGCTCGTAGAGGATCTTCTCTATGACCTCCTCCGGGCTGCCGACCACGAGAGCACCGCGCGGCGAGCGCCCCGCCTCGAACTGCGTTCGGCCCATCGGCTGCCACCCCCGCTCGCGTCCTATCCGGTTCATCATCGCGGCGTAGGTGGGAAAGTACTCGTCACTCGCTTGCTGCGACGTCTCGGCCACGTAGGTATGCGAGTTGATGCTGATCGGCAGCTCCGCCGGATCGTGGCCAGCGCGGCTCGCGGCCTCACGGTAGAGCCGCGCGAGCGGCGCGAAGTGCTTGGGCTGGCCGCCGATGATCGCGATCGCCAGCGGCAGCCCGAGCAGCGCGGCGCGGACGACCGACTGCGGTGTTCCGCCGACGGCGATCCAGACCGGCAGCGGGTTCTGGACCGGGCGCGGGTAGACGCCTGCTTCGTCCAGTGACGCCCGGTGCTTTCCCGACCACGTGACCCGCTCGGACCCGCGCAACTCCAACAGCAGCTCGAGCTTCTCGGCGAACAGTTCATCGTAGTCATCCAGGTCGTAACCGAACAGTGGGAACGACTCGATGAACGAGCCGCGTCCGGCCATGATCTCCGCGCGGCCGCCCGAGAGCAGATCGAGCGTGGCGAAGTCCTGGAAGACGCGCACCGGGTCATCGGAGCTCAGAACGGTAACCGCGCTCGTCAGGCGGATGTTCTTTGTGCGCTCGGCGGCGGCCGCCAACGCCACGGCGGGGGAGGAGACGGCGTAGTCTGGACGGTGGTGCTCGCCGACGCCGAAGACATCGAGGCCGACCTGATCGGCCAGCTCGATCTCCTCGAGGAGGTTGCGCAGCCGCTGTGCCGGATCGATCTCGGGTCCGACATCGGCGAAGGTGTAGAGTCCTAGCTCCATCTCGATATGATCACGCGCCGAATCTCAGAGCGGAGCGGGCCTTCGCTTTGGCCGCCTCCACCTCCCGATCCTTTGGCGGCGCGACCGTCTCGAGCGACGCGAGCAACCGCTCCGAGATCTTCGCGATGTCATCTACGGCGGAATAGAAGGCCGCCTCGTTTGCCTTGGACGGCTTGTTGAAGCCGGTGACCTTCCTCACGTACTGTAGTGAAACGGCGTTGATCTCCTCATCGGTGGCCGACGGTTCGAAGTTGAAAAGCGTCCTGATGTTCCTACACAAAGTTACTCGACCTCCTGGCCGGACCTCTGACCACAAAACTCGCAGGACTCGTTTGCCACCGGTATGTCCTCCTCGCAACAGGCACTGGATGCACGCTTTACGTTCATAGGTAGCTCCTTGAATTAGCTGCGCCGATGCTATATCGAGCGGACGTTACTTGCAATCAGAAATCCGACCTGCACACGAAGGAGATCTTCCCTTGCTCCAACGCCGAGCACAATAAAGATGCTGCACTAGAGCGGTTCAGAAAGTCCAGCGAAGGTCGCGCACCCACACGATCCACAAGCTGAACGCCGTGCTACACAAGGCCATGAAGACGGCCTGATCCCGCGCGACGCGGCGGTCGGGCTGTGAAGTTGGCGAGGGTCGTCCGCCGGGAGTTGAAGCCCCTGACGAAAGAGCAAGCTCTCCGGCTTCTGGAGGCGGCCCACTGCGACTAGCTCGTAGCCCTCTACATGCTGGCTCTCAAAACCGGCATGCGCCAGGGAGAGCTAGCTCGTCCTCAAGTGGGCGACGTGGACCTGGAGCGCGGCATACTCCGTGTGCGGCGCACGGATCACCCACGCCGACAAGGCTCTCACCTGGGCGAAACCAAGACTCCGCGAGCATTACCCCGGACATCTACTCCCACTACATGCCCGACATGCAGGAGACGGTCGCAAAAGCCCCTGAAGAAAACCTTCGGCTGGCGCGTTGCAGTACGGTTGCAGTAAAGATCCCTCCACACCTTCCACAGCCCTTCTTGCGAGTTTGAATTTTACCTGCAAAACGTGAAATTTCAGCGTGAATCCGATGAGGCCTTAGATCGTAGCCTCCGCCGTGCAAAGGCGGCGCTCCCCCAACTGGGCTACGGCCCCGTTCGGTACACGGGCGAGTTTACGCTCCGGGGTTGCATTCTTCAATGCGCCGGACCCGGCCCGGGGGGTACAATACGTTC
>JACCTS010000341.1 GCA_013812245.1 Rubrobacter sp. | reverse complement strand
CCCTCGTGGAGCTCATGGGCCCAGAGCGTCGCGCCGATCCAGTACGGGGACCTGCGGGCGTCGTGGGGGCAGCGGTCGAGGTAGTCCCTCACCGCCGCGGCGAGCGGGGAGACGTCCGGGCTCCCAGGTTCGGGGCTCGGCGGCGCGGGGGGATCCTCGGCCGGACGGAGGTCCTCGACGTGGCCGTCCGCGCCGGCGTTCGCGTGGTGCCGGTCGGGGACCACACGACCGCGGCCGTGGAAGGCTCTGCTTTTGTCCCTGTAGCGCTTGCGGGCGAGCTCCTCGGCCTCCAACTCCCCGCCGCTCTCGCGGGCGTCCTCGAGCCGCTCCAGCCAGTCCTCGGCGAGCGCCACGGTGTCACCCTCGACGGAGAGGATGCCGGCCTCTTCCAGCCAGGGGAGGTTACGCCGGCGGAGATCCCGCGCCCGCTTGCGGTGGAGGGCCTCGGCTATCTCTTGCAGGGTGGCCTTCCCGCCGGCGTCGTCCAGGACGTCGAGGATGGCGCCCCGCACCTTCCCCAGCCTCTCTATGCGGGCCCTGGGCTCCGGGGCCTTCGACTCCCGGACGCGGCGGGTACCGGAGACGGTCCCGCGCTTGGGCGTGAGGGCCGGCCGCGACCACATTAAGCGGGGGGCGCGCAAGTGTAAGTCACCAGGGACAACATCCTCGCCACGGCGGGCCGTTGTCCCGTCCGACGTTGGCCTCTCTCCATAATGACTTACCTTTGCGCGCAGCACGAACGCCCCGGTCTTTTCCCGCTTTCGGCCCGCGTTGTCCCGGTAGCCGAAGCCCATCTCCTCGAGCCGGTTTAGGGACTTCCACAGCGTCCGGGAGCTGACCCTGGCCTCCAGGGCGAGCGGGCCCTGCGCCTTCACCACGCGGATACCGTCCGGGTGGATCCTGCCGTGGCGCCTGGCGGCCTCTATGAGCTTGAGCGCGACGTCGCGGGCGGAGTGCCCGCCCATGCCCTTCCACTCCTCAGACCAGAAGCGGCGCTGCAGGTTCTCGAGGGCCGTCCTGAGTCGCTGGTCCCTGGTGAGCCTCGCGCGCTCCACCACGGCCTCGTCGTAGGGCCTGGTGAGCAGCCCCAGTTGCTTGGCCGTGCCGCCGTTGGCGAAGAAGTCGTCTAGGCCCTGCTTCGAGCCGTCCGGCGCAGGCGGCAGCAGGGTTATGAAGACCTTCGCCCCCTCCGCCTCTAGGAGCCGCGCCAGCCTGTCGGCGGCTAGCTGCACGGATTCGTTGGTCTCTATGTCCGAGTCGTAGCAGATGGCGTACTCCTCGCCGGCGAGCGGCAGGAGCTTCCAGTCGTCTATGAGGGCGGCGCCCTTGTCGCGCTGGCCGTTGAATACTCCGGACTGACCCACCATGAGCACGTTGTGGCTCACGCCGGCGTCCACCTTCTTTTCGCCCTCGGTGACGTACCTCATGCCGCCGGGTTGCCTGATGCGCTCGTGCTGGCTGGGGTGGACGTCTAGGCGGTTGGGGTGGCCCTTGGGCTGCAGGTACTTCGGCAGCCGGCCGGGGTTGTCGGGGCGTAAGCGGTGGAAGATCTCCCCGTCGAGGGTGTGTACCGGGAAGATGATGCCCAGCTTTTTTGGCAGCTTGCCCCCGTCCTGTGGCACGTCCCTGCCGCGTCGGGCGGTGAAGGTGCCGCGCTCTTCGGAGACAGCGGGGTCTATGGCGGACGAGGCCTCCAGGTGCCGGGCGTGTGAATCCGACAGCGTGCTGGAGCTAGAGTTGGGGTATGATGACAAAGCACACCCCCTGAACCTTTGCGTTAGGGCTGTGTACTGTGCGAGGGACCGGGAGGCTTTGGTCGGCAGGCCCGGTCCCTCCTCTCTTTGGTATAATCATCCTGGTCCTTTCGGGAGGGACTGTTTGGATCTGGCCGGGCTGGCGGGCTCGGCCTTTCTTATTGCCTCGGTCATGCGCTTTTCCCGGCTAATTCGGCGTACAGTGCCTTGCCTGCCGCATCGGCTTGCTCTGGGGAGAGCATGCCTTTCCAAAGAACAAAGGCGAGCAGGGTCTTCACCCGCTCGTCATCCACCGGTTCGTCTGCTTTCTTCACGTGCCATACAGCCACGGGTCCGGCAGGAGGTCGCTCGCGCAGCTCGATGTATTGGTTGAGGACGTGGACCTCGGAGTCATTGGCCTCTATACCGTGTCCGCGCAGTTTCTCCGCCGTAACTTTCTGTTCGCCGGTGAATCTGTAAACCGTCGCGCGTCGCTCATCCCCGAAATCAGGCAGCGACGCCTGCCCTTTTGGGAAGAGGTCCCCCACCTCCACGCTGAGGGCCGCGGCAAGCTTCACGACGCTCGAGGAGCTCGGGGTCCGCTTACCCGTTTCGATTTGAGAGACGGCCGAGGGCGCCATGCCCGCCTTCTCGGCGAGTTGCGCGCCGGTCAACCTCAGCTCCTCCCTCCGACGTCTTACCGCTTCACCGATCATTCGCCCTCCGCTCAGACCTTCGCCTATAGGAGTATTGTACAGCGTGAATTCACGCTTGTGAAGTAGAGTTAGCGGGTTTTTTCGTGTATTCTGGATAACGCAAAATGTGGCTCATTCCGAAGGGTTGCATGCAGATGTTGTGGTTATTCGCCGACGAGCTGGGCGAGATTTACCCTGAGGGCTTCCGCCGCAGGCCCGGCCCGTGCCCCGCGAGCCCACCACGCGGGGCAGCGGCCCGTCCGGGCGCCCGGATTGTTCGACCACCTAGGGGATGAGGAAAACATTAGGGCAGAGCCGAACGCCGGGCGGGCACCGGCCCCGCGCGAAGAGCAGGGTACGACCGAACGGGATCAACCACCGAACGTCGCTCGAGGATTGTTGGGATAGGGACGAACGCACATCGCTGAGGATCGCCTCGGGGAGGGGGAACCTTACATGGGGTTGTTTCCGCGCACCATGGGTAAGCGGTTTCTGCGCGCCCGGACAAGCGCCTCCTGGGGGCCCATCCGCGTCCCCGTCTGCCCGGGCGAGGGGACGGGAAGAGGGGAGATGCACGGGTAGGATCATGCACAACCCTGCATCTTTATCCGGCTCTACAAGATGTGGTGTTGAATAGGATGCATCTGGGCGGGGGAACCGCACTCCCCCGCCCCTACGGGCTGGAACTATGCGGAATGCTGCAAGCGGACTTCGGGGAATGATCCTTACACGCACTCCGGTGAATAGGGTACGATGTCGCCCCCACGGCTTGACACACAAGTTGTTTGCAGGCAATCACCAGAATCAGGTCTCGTTATCGTAACGAGACCCGATCCGTTTCTTCCACGCCCTGTAAGGCTCGAGGGAGCCTTTAATAACGTAGGTGACCCCTGTAGAAGAACTCTCCCGTTTCGACGTCGTCCTTGAAGAGAAGTATCCCGGTTACGCCCTCGAAAACACCCGTGCCGCTGCCCTTCACGATGGGATGTTGGCATCGTCCGAAGATCTCTCCGGAGAGGTTGGCCACGTCCTCGTACTTCGCCTCGAATCGGTAGGTCGTTTCAAACGTACCGGATCCATCCGAGGCGACGAAGAGTTCTGTTCCCGTCTCTAGGTAGGTGCCGCTGGGCGACTTTCTCGGGTCGTCATCAACGAACGTGTAGAGGCAACCGTCCAAGCCCTCGGTAGTCTCCTCGGTCATGAGGAGGGCATAGTCGGCGCCCACGCTCGCGGAGTCGCAGGTATCGGCTACGTCAAAAAAGGCGACACCTGATATCTGCGTGGCGCCCCCCGCGAGCGCAGCAGGGGCCGCAAGGATCAGTGCCAACAAGGTGGCTGCCACCAACACCGTCAAACGCCTAATCATCTAGTGCACTCCCTTTCCCATTCTCCTGGCTCGTACGCTTCTATTCTTAGGACCGTGGTGCATGACGAATCTTCGCCAGCCCCGGTCCGCTGCTCTGTGCCCTGTCTCTCCTTTTGCTCACCTCCAGTCCCCTACACACTCCGAACCAAAAGCAAAA
>JACCTS010000306.1 GCA_013812245.1 Rubrobacter sp. | reverse complement strand
GCTCTTCCTCGAAGCGACCGAGATCATAGCCCTCTAGCGCCGGCCGCTTCGGGGCTCCGTCCACCACCCAACGGGCCACCTCAGCCCCAACAGCCGGGGCCTTCTTGAACCCGGTGCCGCTCCAGCCGGCGGCGAGGAAGAGACCATCTGGTCCTTCTGGTCCGATTATGGGCCTCCCGTCGGGCGTCATGTCGAGCACGCCGGAGCGCCCGGAGCGGTACGGGGCTCTTTCCAGCGCCGGTATGCGCCGACTCACCATCCGGGACGCCGTTTCGATGAATTCCGCATCGGGCGCGGCCTCTGGTTCGTCGGGGTCGTCGAGCCACTCCAGGCTGGACCGGCTTCCGACGAGGGTGGCGCGTTCGGCCGCCGGGCGGGCGTAGAATCCTTCGACCGTGTCGATGATGGTCAGGTGCGTCGGCAGCGAGTACGGACGCTCGAAGAGCGCCACCCGCACCCGAGCAGGCCGTATCGGAAGATCGAGGCCCACACTCCCGGCGATGGGCACTGACCAGGCTCCAGCGGCGAGCACCACGGTTCTGGCCTCCATGGCACCCTCTGTCGTGTGCACACCCCATACCTCTCCCCCACGCTCCACGATACCCGTCACGCTCCGGCGCTCGAAGCGCGCTCCGAGAGCTTCGGCCGCTCGCAGGAAACCGACCGCCGTTGCGGTCGGATCAGCGTAGCCGCCGCGAGGTTCGTGGGCGGCTAGGGTCACGCCGTCGGAGCGCAACTCAGGGTCTATCTCTCGTAGCTCATCCGGGGAGATGATGTCCGTCTCCACCCCGATCTCCCGCTGCATCGCCACGTTGTGACGCAGCGCCTCCTCGTTTTCCTCGCCGGACAGGTAGGCGAAGCCGGTGCGGGTGAAGCCGCATCCGCCGCCGACTCGCTCTCCCCACGGCTCGAAGTATTGCGTGAGGCTCTCCCAGGCTAGGCTCGTCTCGAGCGCCGTCGGATAGTGGGCACGGACGAGGGCTCCGGAGCGGGCGGTCGAGCCGGCGGCCGGGCCTTCGCGGTCGAGAACCAGGGTGTCTACTCCGCGTTCGGCCAGGTGGAAGGCGACGCTCGCGCCGACCACCCCCGCCCCGACGACTATTGCGTCGGCCATCGCGCCGGGATCTTCCTTCATCGCAGGGCTTCCAGCCCGTGGTTGATCCTGCCCAGGTCGAGCGCCACCGGATCGAAGTCCCCTCCCACCCACTCGAGCATCTCTTCGTGGTCCGGGCTCTCTTCGTCCTCGATGGCTTCCAACATCATGTAGTAGCCGGGAATGCCGCCGCAGTCCTCCGGCGGGGCAGCATATTCGCCTGCGACGCAGACCGGATAGCGTACTCCTTCCTCCGGCGGCAGGATCTCCTCGACCAGGACGTCGTGCTCCCAGCCATCGCCGAAATCGTACTCGTAGAGCAGACGGTCCTCGGGCTCCGGTATCACCGCCCGCAGCGTGGCGGTCCGCTCGCTCTCCGGATCGGGCACGAAATCCTCGTCGAGACCGTAGCGCCTGTCGCCCGCGATGAACTGGTGCATGTGGTAGTCCTCCCAGTCCATCACCACCTGGATGACGTGGTGCAACTCCTCCAGGTTAGTGTCACCGGAAAGCCGCACCCGGCGCCAGATCAGCGGCTCACTGTCCAGAAGCGTCACCCGGATCTGGTGAATGAATCCTTCCTTGCTCACGGTGGTCCCGCCTCCTTACGCCGTCAGATCCGATGCCGCCTCTGGAGGTGGCTCTCGATCAGTCTGTAGAGCCGGTCTTCTAGCTCCTGCTGGCTGTCCATGACCTCCGGGACGAGCCGTCTCTGCTCCTCGATGGAGCCAGAGTCTATCTTCTCGAAGATCCCGTCTCGCACGTCCATCCGGCGTTGGATCTCCACGATTTCTTCCCGATGCTCGTGCGCGATATTGGGTTCCAGCTCCCGAAGGAAGAGGTCTTCGATCTCCCGCTGCCGGCGAAGCAACTCCAGGACGCGCTCCAGATCCATATCCCGGGCGCGCTGCTGGTCTAGCTCTCTCTGCAAGTCTCCGACCAGCGCGTCCTGATCCAACTGCTCGAACGGCCGCTCGGCCTCGACGGTGATCTCATGCAGCCGTGCCTGGGTCCGCGTCCGCTTCATCCCTTCGAGGACCCGCTCCCGCCGTCCGAGTGTCTCCCCCAGCTCGCCCAGCAGCCGGTTCAACTCCTGCTCGTGATCCGGGCTACTCCCTGTCTCGGACACACGCTCCTCCGGTTCGTGGTTCCCGCTCCGCTCAGGATAAACCCTGCGGGTCCCTGCGTCTCTTACCTTTCAGCGTCTCGCAGAGCTTTCTCGAGCGTAGAGATCAAAGGTGGGAGATCATTTTGCACGGTCTCCCAGACAACGTCGAGGTTCACGTCGAAATAGGCGTGGATCAGCCGGTTTCTCATTGCGACGATCTCACGCCACGGAATGCCGGTGATCTCGGCTCGGCCTTCGGATGAAACCATCGCTCCTGCTTCGCCGACGATTTCCATGGACCTGACGAGGGCCAGCGCAAGCATCCGGTCTTTGTCCAGATCCTCTCGTTCTCTACCGGCGACGAAGCTCAAAGCTTCCTTCGCCGCGTCTACCATGTGCCTGACTCGTACCCTGTCAGCCTCGCGCATACTGCACTGCGGCCGAACGCACGACCTCGTCCCGGAAATACCGGCTCAAGTCCTGAGGAGTTCGCAGGTCCACCTTTCTCCCGAACAACGTGGAGAGATCCGACTCCATCCGGGCGAGCCCGATCATGCCGGGAGTATGACCTTCCTCGAACTCCACCAGCACATCCACGTCGCTATCTGGCCGGAAGTCGTCGCGCAGAACCGAGCCGAACAGAGAGAGCTTTGAGATGTGGTTCTCCTGGCAAAATTCAGCGAGCGTCTCTCCAGCCAACTTGACTTCGTTCATACCAGGGGTACCTCCAACGGCTCGCCGCGCCCGGCTAGGGAATCGCGAGGTCGTGACCTCCGTCATTGTACAGAATGCGCTTCAGCATGGTCTCGACGTAGGTGCGACGGTCTTCTTCCTGAAAGAGCACGTGTCGGTCCTCGAATTCTTTCTTGCTCAACTTCCAATGCGGCAGCTCACGGTGCGGGGTGTTGGAGATGATGAAGGAGTTGAGGATGACCTGCGAATCGCCGAGGCGCTCTTGTATCCCCTTGATGGTCTCGTAGAATCGGATCTTGGGGTCGTCCGCCCCCTGCAACTGGCGGACGCCTTTGGGGTCCACGAAGGTGACGTACTGCCGGTCGCCGTCCACGAGCCACAGCAGGAAGTCAGGGTAGAAGTTGCCGGCCTCGAAGAAGCCTATGCCTTTGCCCTTGCTCAGATTGCGCAGTAGATATAGTTCAATGCCGTCGAAGAAACCCGGCTGCTCCTCGTGGAACTCCTTGAGGTGGCGCACGAACCGCTTTTCGCCCTCGTTGAGCGCGACGGGCTTGACGGTCACCACGTCTCGGTTGCCGAGATGGACCAGCGGATTGTAGAGATGCCGGTCGAAGGGAAAGACGTCGAGGGCGTTCCACTCCGCCGAGGCCAGATCCCCGGCCTCCACCTGTTCCTTGAGGTCCCGCAGCTTGTTCAGGGCGGTCTCATTGGAGGAAGTAAAGCTGTACTCGCGGAGGATGTTGGGGTCTTCTTCGGTCAGGTCGCGGTACTCCAGGAAGTCCGCCTCGTAGGCGGCTTTGCAGGTTTCGTAGAACTTCTTGCAGTACGCCTTGAGCAGGGAGGCGGCGATCTCCTGCCACACCCACGCCCGTCCCAGGGGGTCGCTGGCGCCGAACTCCAGGTCCTCGGGCGGGATGGAGAGCTCGTACCACGAAGAGTCCTTCAGGAGCGCGGGGATCACACGCCGCGGCACGGTGAGGTTGTGCCAGCCGCGCTCGTCCTTGTGCCGGACTACCTCGAAGTACAGGGCGTCCCAATCCAGAAACGCCAGGTGCTCCTCCTCCAGCTTGCCGATGCTCCGCCGCGCCGCGAGCGTCCGGTCGCGGCTGCTAAACGCCTGGACCTTCGGGTACCAGTCGAGCTTCACCTTGAGCCTGCCGGCGGCCGGTTCGCCCAGTGAGTCCGGGAGCCCCAATTCAGGCTTCGGGCCGTTCTCCAGGAAGTCACCGCCCTGTCCGACGCGCACCGTTTTCAGCCGCTTGCCATCGAGGGCCGTGATGGTTGGCAGTACGACCTCGACCTTGTTGCCGGAGGGTAGTCCCTCTTCTTCCAGGTGTTCCTGGAACTGCTTCATGTAGTCTGCTCGGACGCCGAAGACGTCGAGGGTCTCAAGGATGCCGATGTGGGCAGGGTGCCGCGTGCCCGCGATGGCGGAACTGCGTTTCAGGCTATTGTCCATGCCCTTCAGGCGGACGCCGCGGCCGAAGAGCTGGATGATCTGGGACCCCTCGCTCTTGCCGACCCGCATCAAACCCACGCTGCTGACCCGCCAACTGCTCCACCCCTCGGCGAACTTACGCGCCCCGACGAGCACGTTGACCGTGGAGCCGCGGTCGTTCAGCCCGTCGAAGAGCGATGGCGAGAGGTTGTCCTCCGAGACGACCAGGTCCTCCCGGTCTTCCAGCGATCGCGCAAGCTCCGTGGCCTTGCCGACGTTGACGACCCCGAACGGCTCGTTATCCCCGAGCCGTAATGCGACCTCGCCCTCGGCGCTCTTCAAGACCTCGGCGCGCATCGTGGCCGGGCCGGAGGCGTTGAAGAAGCCGCGCAGGACGGAGTCGTAGAGGTTTTCCGGCCTGAGGTTCCTCTCCTGCAAGTAGCCAAACTCGTCGGCGAAGAGGTCACGAGTCTTATCCAAAAGGCCGGTGTTGCCGCTGAGGAGGCGGACGATGTTCTCGACGCTCTCTTCGCGGCGGTGGACGAAGCGGGAGAGGAAGAGCAGTATCTCGGCGACGTCCGTCTTCTCGTCGCCCGCGACGCCCCCCGTTACGCGCGACCCGACGAACATCCATAGCGGGCGCTCGATGCCATAGGGCGCGAACGCGGCGCCGCCGTCCTCGAAGAGGAGTTGCTGCTGGTGGAAGGAGAGCAGGGCGGCCGTCAGGTAGCGGCGGCGGACAGCCTCGCCGTCGTTGTCCTGGAGGTTGAGGATCTGGTAGTCCTTGCCATACCCGTCGCCGTAGAAGAAGCGGTAGGAGTAGTCGAAGAGGACGCATTTGGCGTACTCGTCCGAGAGACCTTTGTCCTTCGCGGACTTCATCGCCTGCCCGAAGGTGGCCGAGTACTCGAAGGAGAAGCCACCCTCGCACAGGCGGTCGCGCCGCTCCTTCCACTTCTTGGTCTCCCTGACCGTCCTGGCCGAAGACATGCCCCTATGCCCCTCGTCCACCAGCACCAGGTTGTTGCCCTCGAACGCCTCGACCGCAACCGTCGTGGCGCCCGAATCGTCGGCGAGCTTGGTTACTTCAAGGACTTCGATCCTGTCGTCCGTGAACCGCCCCTGCCCGCTCTTGGAGAAAAGCTCCGCGTCCAGCCCGGACTCCCCGAACTCCTTCAGGTGTTGCCGCGAGAGGCCCTCGTTCGGGGTGAGCAGCAGGATGCGGTCGAGCTCGTCCCGCCGGCCGTGCAGCCTCAGGTAGTGCAGGTACTGCAGGACGTTGACGTGCATGATGAGCGTCTTGCCTGAGCCCGTCGCCATCCAGAACGCCAGCTTTCGCAGGTCGCCGGGGACGTAGTCCGGCACCCGATCCGCCTCGTCCTCGCCTGCGTTGAAGCGGCGAACGTGGGCGTTGAGCGCTTCGAGGAGGGCTTCGGGGTCGCGGAAGTAGCGGTCGAGGTAGATCTCGGCGAAGAGAAGCGAGAGGTACTGGAAGTACTTCCAGCGCACTCGGGCTTCGCGCTTCTCGCTGATCCTGTCCGTATGCCGGACGATGTTCTCGTCGTAGCGGAGCAGGTCGTCCGTCGAGGGGCCGCCGGTGCGTTCCGGCAGGTCGTGGAACCGCCCGGCGAGCAGGTGGAGGATGCCGGAGACGTTGTTCGCGTCCCGCTCCTCGTAGCGGGGGTCTTTGATCTCCTCGTCGGCCAGCGCCTCGAACGACTCGACCCCGAAGAGGCCGAGCATCCACTGGTTCAATACCAGGCACTGGTCGAAGCGCAGCCCGGCCTTCCGCCTCCGGCCCATTATGCGATCCTCCTCAAAGCTCCTCGATCCGCACGTCGCCGCCGGGCACGGCGTCCACCGTCAGGCGGCTGCCGCGCAGCAGCGACATGCCGATCAAAGCCTCGCCGGCGGGCGCCACGTAAGCCTTCACCGAGCGCGTCCGGCCGTGCCACGACACCCTCGCGCGGTGGACGGGGAGTCGCTCCACCCTGCCGTCGGCCAGCTCGGCCTCGACCGAACCTCTGAGCGGAAGATCCAGCTGCTCCGCCACCGCGGTCGGCACGAAGAGCCAGTCGGTGAACCCGCTGTCTATGACCGCTCGTATATCCGCGGATCGCCCGTCCTCCGTAGGGCCGGGCGCGAACAACCGGAGCGTGATCGCCGCCTCGCGGCCATCGTCGGTGACGCGCCCGGTGATCACGCCAGGCGACGCCGGAGGTCCGCTTCGCCGATGCGGTGGGCGGCTCTCCGGCCCACGCGCATGAGGTGGAAGAAGCCGTCGGGATTCTTTTCCTCCATGTGGTCGAACGCTTCGTCGTCGTCCTCGGCCACGGCGTAGTCGCCCGTCGTGACATCCACCACCAGGAACTCACCGTCGTGCTCGCGGTCGAACTCTTCCGAGCGGATGTCCCGCTCGTAGATCTCCCGCCCGCGACGGCCTATCTCCTCCGCCTTCTGCTTCGCATCCCCATGCCCGTCCATACCGCCTCCTGCTTCCGCCGACCGCCTCTATTTTAAGCTCCGTCCGCCACAGTGAACCACACGCCTCCGTCTCGACGAAAAGGCACCCGTACGGATGGCGCTAACCTGCGGTGGCAAGGGGCTCGACCTGTCCGGCTATCTCCTCGCCGCGCTTCCACTCGGCCATCTGGAGGTCGTAGTCGGCCTGCAGCCCGAGCCAGAAGGAGGCGCGCATCCCCGACCAGCGTCCGAGCCTTAGCGCGGTCTCCGCGGATATCCCCCGCTTGCCGTTCACAATGTCGTAGACGGTCTGGCGGTCCACGCCCAGGGCCTTCGCCAACTTGTTGGGGTTCATCCCCAGCGGCTCCAGCCACTCCTGCTCTAGCACCTCCCCAGGATGGACCGGGGGATGAACACGCTCCTCTCCGGCTACCTTATCCATGCCGTTGATCTCTCTCATGCCAGCCTCTCTCCTCTTTCTCCTAATGGTAGTCCGTGGCCTCCACGTCGTAAGCGTCGCCATCCCGGAACCGGAAGCAGATCCGGTACCTGTCGTTGATGCTTATGGACCACTGACCCTCTCTGTCACCGCTCAACTTGTGTAACCTGTTGCCCGGCGGCTTCGCAAGCTCCTCCACGCTCTCCACGCGGTTCAACTGCGCCAGCTTTATCTGCGCCCGCCTCCTGGCCTGCTCCGGTACCGCCCGCGACCTTCGTCCCGTAAAGAGTTTCTCCGTCTCCCGGTCCCCGAAACTCTTTATCATGCCGGGAGTGTGTCATGCGTCACATGACATGTCAACGCTCGCGTGTCAGATACTACGCGCCCCTTGACTCTAACGTGAGGCACTCATCAGGACGCTCGGGTCGCGGGCCGCCCGGACTTCCAAACGGGCTACGGAGTCTCCCGGCGCTCTCGCCTCATCGCGTGAAGCTCCTCGGTGGCGAGGCGCGTCGCCTCATCCTCGGAGAGCGGCTCGACGCCATCGTCCCGGCGGCGGCGTTCCAGGTGCTCGAAGAATTCGTCGAGGCTGCCGGACCGCCTCGGGACCATGACGAGGTAGCTGCAGACTATCTCCTCCAGCAGCTCGCCCTCCGGGCGGCTTTGCTCGCGGGCTCTGTCGCGCAACTCTTCCAGGAGCCCGGCGTCTATCTCCGTCTGTTGCTTTTCGGCCATCTTCGCGTACCTCCTGATCGCCATTCTTGCACGCCGGACACCTCGGCCTAGGAGAAGCTCCCGCCGTGCCGCGCTACACGCCCTCCGCCTCGAACATGAGGCGTTGGAACTCTTCCTCGATGAGGTGGACCTTCGGGCCGCCTTCGCCCGTCTTGAGGGCGAGCGTGTTGTCCCCGTTGGCGTAGACGCGGTCGAAGGAGCGGGCGGCGAAGTTCTGGGCGTCGAAGAAGGCGCCGAGGTCGTCGTCGGACTTCTCCCGCGTGTTGCGCCAGATCACGAGCGCATCGTCTCCCGCCGGGTCCGTCCCCTCGACCACCCGGAAGCCGCCCGCTGAGTACACGCGGGAGACGGTGAGGCCGAGCAGGTAGTTGAACGTCTCCACCAGATCCACCGTCTCCGGGCGGGTCTGGTCGCCGCGGGCGACCTCCAGCGTGTAGGAGAACGGGTCCTCGAAGGCGCCCAGGTCCAGCAGCGACGGGCTGCCCTTCGTCTCGAAGTCCATCATGTACCGGAGCGTGTACGCCTCGCGCAGCGCGGCGTTCGAGGAGATCAGGTTGCCCTGAACGTCCGTCCGGCGCAGCGAGAGGTTGTTGAGCGTGTCCTCGTAGGACTCCAGGCGCAGGTACTTGAGGATGTGGCTCACGCCCTCGCGGGAGACGGGCTTCCCGTCGCGCCAGTCCTTCGAGTAGATCACCTTCGAGATGCGCGGCTTCAGCACCGACTCGAAGTACTCCCCCATCTCCACCAGCACGTACTTCCGACTGCCCCCGTCCTCCCGGTTCAGGTTGATGACCGCGTGCCCGGTCGTGCCGGAGCCGGCGAAGAAATCGAAAATGATTGATACATTATCGCAAGAATGCTCAATCGCTCGGCGGATCAGCAACGACGGTTTGGGCGTGTCAAAAGTCTTGTCGCCGAAGAAGCCTTTGATCTCATTGTTTGCCTGATCGGTATTGCCTGCGTAAGAGTGCTCCCAAAGGTTGATAGGCGTGATCCCTTACTTCACTTCGGATAGAAATCTCTTGATGTTAGGAACGCTCGATTTACCGTCTTGACCCCACCATACTCGATTGTCTGCCATGTGGCCCTCAAATACGGATTGGCTAGAGCGCCAAGCCTTCCTTTTCGGAAGGATCTCCTCCCCGGTGTTTGGATTGAAGATCGGATAGGACAAGTTGGGTCTCTGGCTCGGCGACAATGGATTTACGAACGGTATGGCTTTCCAGGGGCCGCGTGGATCATGATCGGGATTGGAATAGCGCGCATCTGCTTCTTCGCCCCGATCTAACAAATTCGGCTGGTACGGTCGCTCTTTGCAGTATAGAGGTATGTGATCGATTACAGAGGTAAAAGTGTTTGTGTTGTTGCTTCGCGTGTAGCGTTTCTGCCACTCGATCTGGGTAACAAAGTTCTCTTCTCCAAACAGCCCATCCAAGAGCAGACGTAAAGTCTCTGCTTCTTGATCGTCTATGTTGACGAAGATTGCGCCGTCATTGGACAGTAATCCACGACCGAAACGTAACCGGTCGTCCATCATACTCAACCAGCTAGAGTGCTGGTAGTTGTCCTTGTACAGAAACTCATCTTTCCCCGTGTTGTACGGCGGGTCTATGTAGATGCACTTGACGCGCTCGCGGTAGCGGGCCTGCATGAGGTTGAGGGCCTGGAAGTTCTCGCTCTCGACGAGGAGACCATCGGTCTTCTCGTCCAGATCCTCGATGCGCGCCAGCAGCCGGTCCTTGAAGTCGTCGTCGAAATGCTTGGTGTCGAGCACCAAGAACGGGTTGGCCTTGAGCCATTCTACACTCCGCTTGTCGCCGCCGTTCTCCAGAGTGGCTTCGATGACGCTTATGGAGAAGAGGCTCTCCCACTCGTCGTATTGGGCGTCGT
>JACCTS010000278.1 GCA_013812245.1 Rubrobacter sp. | reverse complement strand
GGGCCAAGCGTCTAAAAGGCTGGAAGATCAAGGACCAGGGTGCCGACCATACCTACAAGTTCGGTCGTTTCAAGCTTCGGGCGGGCAGGTCCGTGACCATCCACACGGGGAGGGGTGCGGATACCCGCTTCGACCGCTACTGGGATCTGGACAACTATGTCTGGAACAACGATGGCGATAAGGCCCGGCTTCTGACTCGCGGCGGCAAGACGGCAGACTCGTGCTCGTACAGCGGAGGTTCCAGTCCCAACAGCCCCAAGAGGTGCTGAACTAGAGCGCCCTGCCTGTCTGTTATGAACATTGCGGCTGCCCCAGGAACTGACACCCCGCGCTCGACGGGTAATCCCCACATTCGTGAGAGAGGTGGGGGCAGGCGGGAGGTCTCCCTCAAGGGTCGATCCCTTCCTGTCGATCGCCACGCCCTCTGCACGCACCGGCGTGAGCGTTTGCCCCGTGAACGCATCACCACGGATTTACCAATGCTCCTATGGGAGCACCTCGAGCAGTCCCCACAGGTGCTGACTCGAGGGCCGGTGTTGTAGTGACTAGGGTGCCCCAACACCTGACTAAGGGACTTGCCGCCTTACTGCTGCCCCTGCTCATGGCCTGCGGCTCCGAACAGATCGGCTCAGCCCCGAAGGTGAAGCGGACAGAGGTTAAGCGCAATGATGTCGCCAATGGCACCGAGCGAACGGCCAGTGACAAGTCGGAGCGCCGACGACAGCGAGAGGAAGAAGCCCGTGCGCAGCGCAGGAAGGCCCGTGCACAGCGTCAGAAGGAGGCCCGTGCCCAAGCAAGGGCTCGCCGTCAGGAGCTCCGGGAAGCGGAACGCCGCCGCGCCAGAGCGCGCTCGACCGTTCTCGTTTCGAGAGTGATAGACGGTGACACCATCGAGGTGCAACGAAACGGCACCACCGAAGACATTCGGCTCATAGGGATAGACACTCCAGAGACAGTTCACCCCACCGAACCAGTCGGTTGCTACGGCCCGGCAGCCTCGGACTTCACCAAGCGGTCGCTCGAAGGAAAGATGGTCCGACTAGAGTTCGACGTTGAGCACACGGATCAATACGGGCGGACCTTAGCCTACGTCTTCACCGACGGTGATCTCTTCAACGAGACGCTCGTGGCCGAGGGGTACGCCCAGGTCTCTACCTACCCACCCAATGTCAAATACGTTGACCGCTTCCTCGCCTCGCAACGCGCAGCTCGCAGCGGAAATCGGGGCCTCTGGGGTTCATGCGGACCAGGCACCTCGGCGGAAGGGCAGACGGCGCCCGATGGAGGAGAGGACGGTGCCGGAGAGGACAATGGCACTGGCGCAGGGGGTTGCACTCCTGGTTACTCTCCTTGCCTGCCCACAGCATCCGACTACGACTGCGCGAGCGGCACGGGCGACGGGCCGAAGTACGCCGAGGGACCAATCCAGGTCACCGGTTCTGATCCATATGACCTTGACTACGAGGATGACGGTATTGCATGTGAGTAAGGGGGTTGTGGACCTAAATCATCCTCTCTGCCCTTGTCGAGTGCAGCCTTGATGAGATCGGGTTCAGGCTTAGTCGCTTCAACGTCGGCAGACGTAGTCCATCCTTGGACGTCTTCCCGGACGTCGAGCTGGTCGATGTAATGGCCGACCTCATCTGAGCTCGCCGAGCTCGAGAGCACAACAGGGTGGCCGCCGCCTGAGCAACTCGGCCACAAGGGCCTTGGCGCCGGGCATGGGAACCACCTCTCCGATCAGCTCCATGTAGAGCACGGTGTGAGCCGTACGGACATCATCGCCGATCTCGGCCTCCACTTCCGCCCCGACAAGCGATTCGATCAGCTGATCGCCGCCCATTCCGATACTGCGGTGAATGCGCCACAACGGCAGCGTTACCTCGCTCTGGCGAAAGGCGCGATGCTAGGCAATGGTGTGATGGTAGTTCGTGTCGACGAGCGTCCCGTCGACGTCGAGGAGCGCTGCTTTGGGCATGCGCCACGTTACCCCCCACGGCAAGGCGGCACTCGACTCGGATGAGCTAGGTGAGGAGATACCCGCTGATGAAACCGAGCACGGATGCGGACGCGACCAAGCTGCTCACCTCTGAGAACGCATGCGGGATGATCGAAATCGAAACAACCGCCAGGACGGCGCCGGCTGCGATCGCCTGAGCGCCACCTATCAGGGCCGGGCTTGCGTCGGCCAGAACGGTCCCGCCGAGGACGGTGGCCGCGGCAAGTGCGATGCCTATTCCAGCAAGAAGGCCAACCGCAAAGCGCTTCGAACGACCGCCGGCGATGATGGGCTGGGCCGCTCCGTACGCCTCCACCACGTTTCCCACCAGGATGCCCACCAGCAGCGCGAATCCGATGGGGCCTTGCGCGACCGTGAGCCCGAGTGCAATGGATTCGGGCACCCCGTCGACGAACAACCCTGCGGCAATGGTCTCTCCCCTCGCCGCGTCGGCGTCTCCGCCAGGCATGGTCATCGGCTGCCCCGCTGCTGCGGCGTGGCCGGAGCGACGCATCGTCTCCATGCTCTTGTCGCGGGTGAGCCAAGCATCCGCCCCGACGTACGCGAGGGTGCCGGCCAACAGGCCCAACGCCGTAATCCACGCGCCGGCCCCCTCGTCGGCCTCCGGCACCAGCTCGAGGGCGATCGCGGCAAGGAGGATGCCGCCCCCAAAGGCGGTGATGAAGGCCGCTGCGCGAGCAGGCAGCTTGACGGTGGCGGCCACCACCGCACCCACGAGCAGGCTTGCCGCAACCCCAAGCCCCCATCCTAGCGACGCTCCGAAGCTGGTCATCGTTGGTTCAGGGTCGCACGGCATCGAGCGGCCACGCGCAACCGTGCTCCTCGAGCCCTTTTCGGGCGGCGGTCACTCCGACGACCATTGATCTCTAACCGAACTACAAAGTCACAGGCCTTGTAACGTCTCCCCGGGTGTAACAAAGCGGCCCTCGCAAGACTAGAGCTCAGAAAGATAGCGAGACAACATGAAGGCATCAATCCGGGGCACGGATCCTCAGCGGCAAGCATCGGAAGGGAGAGCATGATCGAAGACTACGACGTGATCGTGATCGGAGGACGCCCCGGAGGAGAGGTCGCCGCCGAACGGTGCTCACATGCAGGGCTCTCCTCTACGGCGATCGAGAACTACGACTCTCTCGAGGAGGGGCAATGAGCACTACCGCGATTGCCGATTACGCGCTTCTCTCCGATTGTCACACCGCCGCGCTCGTCAGCAGAGCGGGTTCGATCGACTGGCTGTGTTTTCCGCCCTTCGACAGACCCTCCACCTTCGCACGCCTCCTCGACCAGGACGGCGGACACTTCTCGATCCAGCCCCTCGGGGTCGAGGAGACAAGCCGTTCATATCTCGGACCCACGATGGTTCTCGAAACAAAGTTTCGGACCGCTACCGGAACGCTGAGCCTGGTCGATGGATTGGCCGTCGGCCGCAACGAGCGCGGACACGAGCTCGGGGCGGACAGCCCCCATGTCCTACTGCGGCGAGTGACCTGTCTGGAGGGTAAGGCAGAGATAGCGGTGGAGTATGCGCCACGGCCGGAATACGGGCTCATACATCCACTCCTGGCGCAGGTGGAAGGGGGCGTCGCGGCCCGCGGCGGCGCGGAGCGCTTGGCGCTGTCGACGCCGGTGGAGATGAATATCCGCGGATCGCAAGCTCAGGTCAGGATCTCGCTCGAGGAAGGAGATACCGTCGCCTTTGCCTTGCAACACCGGGCGAGTTGGGAAGAGCCCCCCGGGGCGTGGAGTCAGAACGAGATACTCGGCCGGCTGGAAGACACAGTTGCAGCGTGGCGCTCGTGGTCCGCGCTTCACCAAAACTATCAAGGGCCTTGGGAGGAGCTCATTCACACCAGCGGGCGGGTTCTTCAGGCCCTCACCTTTCAGCCCACCGGCGCCATCTCTGCGCAGCAGCTACGACCTCGAGGCGGACCTGCTGCTGTGCCACGTCGGCGTCCATGGCCATCTTCGCCAGGCGAGCAGTTCGGTCCCTCTCCTCGTTCCACATCTTCACCAGGACGTGCGGAACTCCTTCCCCGACATGGTTGGGTCCAAAGACTGCCTCGAGCTCGGAGACCAAGCGCCCAAGGGCTTCCGCCGCCCCCGAGGCGCGTCCCAGTTGATGGACCAGGATCTCAAGCGGGTCTACGGTGTCGAACTCTATGCCCTGCTGAGCCAAGAGTGCCCCGATCTGGACTTTGGCTCTCTCTCGCTCCGCCTTGCGTCTCGAACGAGCGTTGGCTGAACCGTGTGATCGACAGGTCGGTAGTCCAGCAAGGGCCCACTTCTTGCATTGATGACCGGTACGCTTTGACTTGGCCGAGCAGCGCCGTGGGTGTAATTCAGGGGGTACAGGCGTGACCCTGTGCTTCAAGAGGCTCCTTCGTTGCCACCGTTAAGCTGAAACGTCCATTGAGTAGAGCTGAACGGCCGGCTCATACAGTCTCATTGGTATGTACCTAAGTAATTCTAGGACCACCCGTGCGGGATCTATGGCAATAAACCGGAGAAGTCTCGACGGCTTGAGAAGCGAATTGCCAAAGGCTACTCTTTGTGTTTCTAGTCGGTTACTACAGAAACTAGCCGAAACAGGGGCTGCCCCAACCGGCAAACCGGCGCTACCTCGCAAACACGCGGCGGTGTCGATCGAGGAATACGCCCGGATGGCGTTTGCGACCCGCTTAGGGAAGTTAACGCCAGGAGTGAGAGGGTCTGACGGACGGAATGCACTATGGTTGCTTCGCCGTTGCGATCCCGAACCGAGGTCGCAGGTCTGTTAGCCAAGGAAAAGGTTGGCTACAAGACTCCTCTCGAGGCCGCTTGATCCCGGCCACGGATTGGCTCCTATGAGGGTGATGAGGCTTCCAGCCGCTCTGCTGGTCGCATGTCTATCAGGAATGCCTGCACCTGGCGAAGCACCTCCTTCTTGAGATTTCAGCCACGCCGGCTTGGGGCGACATAGGTGTCACCCAACTTGCTACGAGCCGGCCAAGCCGAGTTCTTACCATTCGACGACAAACACTTCGTTACGCTAGGAAACGTGGTGTCGACATGGTTAGCTTCCGGCATGTCGCATTCAGTTCGATCTAGGGAACCGCAGCCGCCTATCGCGGATTACGGGTTCTTGTCCGACTGTCACTCCGCTGCTTTGGTCGACCGTGAGGGATCGATCGACTGGTGGTGTGTGCCGCGATTCGACTCTCCGTCGGTGCTGGGCAGACTCCTTGACCCGGAGGCGGGCCACTGGGCCCTTCGGCCATTGGAGGACTTCGCGTCGGAACGCCAGTACGTTGGGGACACCCTGGTGCTCCGTACGGTGTTCCAGTCGGAGAGCGGAGAGGTGGCCGTCACCGACGCCCTCGCGCTCGAGCATGGCGCTCGCGGGCACGACATCGGGCTTCGGAGCCCTCACGTGCTGTTACGAAGGGTCGAGGGCCTCGCGGGTGCCGTGCAGATGAGCACCGAGTTGACGCCACGGATGGAGTACGGCCGGACCGAACCGTACCTGAGCCCGGTCGACGGTGGCGTGCAAGCTCGCGGCGGCCCTGTCCGACTGACCTGCACCAGCCCCATCGGCCTGAGCTGTGCAGACCGCGCCGTACGGGCGGCCTTCTCGGTCGCTGCGGGAGAGACGGTCGAGATGAAGTTGTCCTACGCCCCCTCCTTTCCACCGGCTGCTGCTCCAACCGCCGCCGGCGAGCCTTCGATCGAAGACACCCTTGCTGCGTGGGAGTCGTGGTCCTCCCAGCACACAAGCTACAACGGCGCCTTCCCCGATGAGGTACGGCGTAGCTCGCTAATCCTCCAAGGTCTGACTTACCAGCCTTCAGGCGCGATTCTCGCTGCCGCTACCACCTCGCTGCCCGAGACGGTGGGAGGTGAGTTGAACTTCGACTACCGCTACGCTTGGCTTCGGGACCTTAGCCTGACGATTCGGTCGCTCTGGCTCGCGGCCTGCCCACACGAGCCGAGCCGGTTGTTCGAATGGCTGGCGCTCAGCGCCGGCCATCTAGGCGATGAGCTCGTGCAAATCATGTACGGCGTGGAGGGTGAACGCGACCTCGCTGAACGCGTCCTCGAGCACCTGGCCGGCTACCGCGGCAGCTCGCCGGTCAGGGTGGGTAACGAAGCATGGGAACAGCAGCAGCTGGATGTCTTCGGTGAGGTTCTCGACGCCGCCCACCTGCTTCATCACAAGCTCGGCAAGTTTGAACCAGCCACTCAGGAGATGCTGGTGGCACTGGCCAACCGGGCAGCCAGCGCCTGGGGCGAACCGGATGCGGGAATGTGGGAGGCGCGTGACAAGCAGCGGCAATACGTCTCCTCCAAGGTGATGTGCTGGGTCGCGTTGGACAGAGCGGTCTCTCTCGCACCGCACCTGGGGGACGAGAGTGCTTTTGGTGACTGGCGAAAGGCCCGCGACGAGGTCCGAGCCGCGGTGCTCGAGCAGGCATGGAGCGCGAAGGCAGGCGCGTACACCGGCGCCTTCGGCTCGGACGACCTGGACGCTTCCGTGCTCCTGCTGCCCGTTGTGGGCTTCTTGTCCGCGAGCGACGAGCGGATGCGATCTACGATCGAGGCCGTCGAACGCGAGCTCGGCGAGGGCGGGTTGGTTCGACGCTGGCCGAGCGACGAGAGTGGCTTCATAATCTGCACCTACTGGCTGGTCGAGTGCCTGGCCTTGGCAGGACAACACGACCGCGCCAGGGATTGGTTCCACAGGGCCACCCACCACGCAAACGACCTCGGGCTGCTGTCCGAGGAAGCCAATCCCAAGACCGGGGAGCTTCTGGGCAACTACCCCCAGGCCTTCTCACACGTCGGACTCATCAACGCCGCTTGGCGCCTTGGCCAAGCGGCGGCCGCGGCGGAAAGACAACAACCCTAAGGAGCAGCATATGACGGCAGGACGGCTCGAAGACAAGGTGGCACTCATCACCGGCTCCGACTCTGGAATCGGACAGGCAACGGCCAAAGAGTTCGCCAACGAGGGCGCGGACGTTGTCATCAACTACCTCAAAGACGCCGAAGGCGCGGAGCAGACACGCAAGACGGTGGAGCTCGAAGGACGCCGAGCCATTGTCGTTCAGGCAGACATCAGGGACGAGGATTACGTCGGCTCGATGTTCGACCAGGCCGTCCAGGCCTTCGGCACGGTGGACATCCTAATGAACAACGCAGGCGTCGACGCCTCCGGCAAGAAGGTTGCCGAGCTTCCGACAGAGGTCTGGGAGGATGCAATGCGCACCAACGTTTACGGGCCCTTCTTCTGCTGCAGGCGCTTCGTCCAGCTGCGCACCGACGCGGGTGGGGGCGGCAAGATCATCAACGTGACGTCGGTCCACGAGGACGTTCCCAACGCTGGCGGGGCCGACTACGACTGCTCCAAAGGGGCGATCCGCATGCTAACCCGCACCCTTGCCCTTGAACTCGCCCCCCTCAAGATCAACGTGAACAATCTCGCGCCTGGCATGGTGCTGACCCCGTTCAATCAACCAGCGATAGACGACCCGGAACTGCTGGAGGAGCAGGTGCAGAGCATCCCATGGAAGCGGGCGGCGCAGCCGTCGGAGATCGCCCGGCTGGCGGTGTTCCTTGCCTCCAGCGACGCCGACTACGTCACCGGAGCGACCTATGTCATGGACGGGGGGCTCATGCGCAACCTCGGTCAGGG
>JACCTS010000276.1 GCA_013812245.1 Rubrobacter sp. | reverse complement strand
TGAGCGACCGGATCGCGGTGATGAACGATGGCAAAGTCCAGCAGGTTGCTGACCCCACCACCCTCTACGAACTGCCGAAGAACCGCTTCGTCGCCAACTTCATAGGCCAGACCAACGTGTTCTCCGGCGAGGTCGAGTCGCTGGATGGCGAGCGGGTGACGCTGCGCTCCGGCGACGGATTCAAAGTCGAGGCCGTGGTCCGAAATGGAGGCGTGCCGGAGGCCGGAGAACGAGTGCAGGCGGCGGTCAGGCCGGAGAAGATCCGGTTCTCGAACTCAGGTGACAACGTGTGCGGCGTCGAGGTGCGCCAGATCGTGTACCTCGGTGTCAGTACGCAGTACATAACGGAGCTGGCAGACGGGACCAGGCTGGTACTCTACCAGCAGAACGCCCACGACGCGGTCGGTCCCGAAGTCGGCGAACAGGTGAAGGTGGCCTGGGACGCAAAACATTGTCTGATACTGGGAGGATAGGCATGCAGAGAAGAGACACAGGGATCAGCCGGAGCAGGTTCCTCAAGATGATGGGCGCGGCGGGTGTGGCGGGATCCACGCTATCGGTGCTGTCGTGCCAGCCGAACACGAGCGCAACGGGCGGAGGAGGTAGCGGCGGCGGTCCAGAGGAAAAAGAACTGGCCTTCTACAACTGGTCGGACTACGTAGCCAAGAGCACCATCCCCGGCTTCGAGGAAGAGACCGGCATAAAGGTCACGCAGGACTTTTTCGCCTCCAACGAAGACCTGCTGGGCAAGCTCCAGGCCGGCGCCACAGGCTATGACGTCATCGTGCCCAGCGATTACATGGTCGCCATCATGATCAAATCCGACGTCATCCAGAAGATCGACAAGTCCAAGATCCCGAACACCAAGAACGTTGGCAGCAACTACATGGGCCTCTCCTACGACCCGAACAATGAGTACAGCCTCCCCTACCAGTGGGGCACCACCGGCATCCTCTACAACAAGAAAGAGGTCGGGGAGCTGGACGGTACCTGGGACGCTATGTGGGACCCGCAGTTCGAGGGCGAGATGGCGATGCTCGCCGACAGCCGGGAGACCATCGGCGCGGCCCTCTACAAGCTGGGCTACTCCGTGAACAGCAAGGACCAGGACCAGCTCGCGGAGGCCGAGGCGGAGCTGAAGAAGCAGCAGCCCCTACTGCGAGGATACTTCGCCTCCACCGAGGTCCGGCCACTGGTGCTTAACGGCGACATCCTGCTGGGCCACGTCTACTCGGGAGACGCCTTCCTCGCCCTCTCTGAAAATGAGAACCTCGACTACGTCATCCCTCAGCCGCAGGCGACGCGCTGGACGGACAATATGTGCATCCCGAACGGCGCGTCGCACCCGGACAACGCCCACAAGTTCATAAACTACATCCTCGGCGCGGACGTGGGCGCCAAGCTCTCCAACTACACCTACTACAACACGCCCAACGAGGCCGCGCTGCCGAAAATCGCCGGGGCGCTCAAGGACCTCCCAGGCTACATCCTCTCGCCGGATGTCTTCCAGAGGCTGGAGGTCATCAAGGACCTCGGGGCGACAACCAGGGATTACGAGCGCATCTTCACCGAGGTAAAGAGCGCCTAGCGTGGGAGATAAAGGCCGCGGTTGGAACCTGGGACTCGCTGGACTGCTCACGCCGGTCACGATCTGGCTCGGGCTCTTCTTCCTGGTGCCACTGCTCCTGATCCTGGCTTATTCGTTCGGGACCAGCGACGTCTACGGCGGGATAACGCTCGGTTTCAACCCGTCCAACTACCTCAGGGTCTTCGACCCACTCTACCTCCAGATCATCGTCCGCACGTTCTTCATAGCCGCGCTCAACACCGTGCTCTGCCTCGTACTCGGATACCCCCTGGCATATTTCATCGTCTTCAAGGGCTACAGGCGACGCAACATCCTCATCCTGCTGGTGATGGTACCGTTCTGGACGAGCCTCCTGATCCGGGCGTACTCGTGGGTCGTGATCCTGAGCGGCAACGGGATCGCCAACAAGTTCTTGCAGTTCATCGGTATCACCGACGAACCTCTCACCCTGATATTCACCCCTGAAGCCGTGCTCATGGGCATGGTCTACTCGTACCTGCCTTTTATGATCCTGCCGCTCTACGCCTCGCTGGAGAAGTTCGACACCCGCCTGAAGGAAGCGGCCAAGGACCTCGGGGCGAGCCGGTGGCAAACCTTCTGGCGGGTCACGTTTCCTCTGAGCATGCCCGGCGTGATAGCGGGGAGTATCCTGGTCTTCATCCCGTCGGCCGGGGAGTTCGTCATCCCGCAGTTGCTCGGCGGGTCGAGGACGGTGATGACGGGAACCCTGATACAGACCCAGTTCGGCCCGGCCCGGGACTGGGCGTTCGGGAGCGCCCTGTCGGTGATGCTCGCCGTCCTGCTGCTCGCGGCGATACTGTTCTACGTGCGGCGCGTCGGCACAGACAAGCTGGGGGGTATGTAGCGATGGCGGCGAAAACGGGCGGTCCCGTACAAAAAGGCGTGGGTAAGCTTCCGGATCGGGCATTGTTCCTGTTCTCGCTCTTGGTCTACGCGTTCCTCTACGCCCCGATACTGGTCCTGATGTTCTTCTCCTTCAACTCAAGTAAGAGCACGCAGAACTGGACCGGCTTCTCGACCGAATGGTACGGGGCTCTGCTGCGAGACCAGACAATCCTCGACGCCTTCAGGGTCTCCATGATCGTGGGCGTGACCGCGACGCTCATCGCCACCGTCATAGGCACCCTGACGGCGCTGGCGCTCACGAGGCACGACTTCAGGGGCAAGACCTTCGCCGACTCCACGATCTATGCCGCCACCGTGATGCCGGAGATCGTTGTGGGCGTGAGCCTGCTGGTCTTCTTCGTGGCGACTTTCCTCCCGCTCGGCATCGAACTCGGGATCGTGACCATCGTAATCGCACACGTTGCGTTCACCGTCTCGTTCGTCACCATCGTGGTGCGGGCGCGGCTTGCGGGGATGGATCAGTCTCTGGAAGAGGCGGCCCAGGATCTTGGGGCGAACCCCGTGACGACCTTCCTGCGGGTAACGTTGCCCCTGATACTGCCGGGCGTAATGGCCGGTGCGCTCCTGGCATTTACACTCTCGTTCGACGACTTCGTCATAACATTCTTCGTCTCTGGCGTTGGGTCGAGCACGCTGCCGCTGAAGATCTACTCCATGATCAAGTTCGGCGTCACTCCGGTCATCAACGCCCTCTCGACGGTGGTGCTGGTCACCACCATGATCCTGATCTTCGGCGGCAGCCGGCTACTCTCACGCAGGGAAGGCGCGTAACCGGGTGGGACCGGGACAGCGGCCGGAGACGGAGGGCGAGCGGGATCTCAGGGCAGAGCGGCGGATATCCGGCGATGTGTGGCGTGAGCGCATAGAGGAATCGCTCCGGCACGGCCTGGAGGCCGCTGAATCGGTCGGGAACCGTGAGATCAGCGTGTTCGCAAGGCGCTTCGCGCCGGACTACTCCGGTTCCGATACCTTTATGGGGTTCCCGTTCCTGGAGGATGTGCAGCGGGTCGGAGAGCACGTGGCGGTCGTAGTCGGGGTGCCGTACGACACGGGGACCACCTCGCGCGCGGGGGCGCGCTACGGTCCCAGGGGCATCCGGCAGGCTTCGCGTATCTCGGACGGCTACAGCTTCGACATGGGCGTAGACTTGGCAGAGGCCCTGGACATCGTGGACGCGGGTGACGTGTTCACGCTGCCGGGCAACATCGAGAAGTCGTTCGACCAGATCACGGCCGCCGTTGACCACGTCTTCGGCGCCGGAACGTTCCCCGTGATCCTGGGCGACGACCACTCCATAGGCTTCCCTGTTCTGCGGGGCCTCGCCCGAAACGTCTCCGGTAACATCGGCATCATCCATCTGGACCGACATGCCGACATGAACGAGCGCGACTACGACGATCTCACCCACGGCACGCCCTGGTTCCACGCCACCAACATCCCCAACGTCCCGGCGAAGAACCTCGTGCAGATAGGGCTCGGCGGCTGGATGGGCCTGCGAGAGTCCATAGGCAACGCCAGGGAGCGAGGAACCACGATCCTGACGGTAGACGACGTGGATACGATGGGCGTCGAGAAGACGGCGGAGCGGGCGCTGGAAGTAGCCTGGGACGGCGCGGAGGCCGTGTACCTGAGCTTCGACATAGACTCTGTGGACCCATCAGCAGCCCCTGGTACCGGAACCCCCGAACCCGGCGGCTTCACGCCGAGGGAGGCGCTTAAGCTGCTCCGGCTGGTGGCGCGGGAAGGACTGTGCGGCATGGAGGTGGTCGAGGTCTCGCCACCGTACGACGTGGCCGAGACCACAGTACTGCTCGCCTCCCGGGCCGTGGCGAACGTGCTGGCCGAACTGCTCCTGCACGGCCACCTGCCGTCCCGTTACCCGATGAGCTAGAAGGTAGGCGATGACCGAGAACAGCACCCTGCGTGTCACAAACCCAGCGACCGGGGAGAGCATAGAGGAGATCGGAACAACGACCCGCGAGGAGTTGGACGCCGTCGCGGAGATAGCGAAGCGCGGCTTCGAGGAGTGGCGCGGCTTCGCCGGTCTCGACCGGGCCGGTGTCTTTCATGGGATCTCCCGTTCCTTGCTCGACCATCAGGCGGAGCTGGCGGAGATCATGACGCAGGAAGGCGGCAAACCGT
>JACCTS010000254.1 GCA_013812245.1 Rubrobacter sp. | reverse complement strand
CTGCACGGCCCGCACGTTGACCTGCACCACGCTCTGCTCCACCTGCGACGCGACCCTCGCCACAGGCTCATCCTTCGGTATCTCCGAGGGCGCCCGCGGCGGCGCCTGGGCCACGTTCTTCTGTCCGGGATCCGCGCTGCTCTCCGAGGAACACCCCGCAGCCACCACCGCCAGCGACATCGCCGACGCGAAGAGCAAAGTTCCGAATGCCCTGGACACAGACTTTTTCAAGAGATACCTCCGTATATTCTCGCGTTCGTGCAACCATGAGATTATACGAACAGCCCTCCCCAGGGTTTCGGCCGGCGGGGCGCGGTGGGACCGCAGCCGGCAGCCGAGGCGGCATCGTGTGCAGGTGCGGCAGCGGGCATAACCGACTACCTCGAATCGGGTCGGCGGCGAGCACGGAGCACTGCGTCGTGGATGAGGATGGTGTGCCCTTGGGGGTCGGTGGTGGAACGTTCGGGCGCCGCATCGACGACGATCTCCCACGCATGGGGATCGAGTGACGCTGCGACCTCGGAGGCGGTGAAGAACAGCTCGGGCATCGGTGGGCGCCGGGCGGTGGTCTGCAGGTCTGAAGGGTGGTGGCCGACGATCAGCAGGGTGCCGCCCGGCGCCACGGAGGCGGCGAGGCGCCGGAACAGCGCTTCGCGCGGTTCTTTGGGCAGGTGCATGAACTGGACGGAGACCAGGTCGTAGAAATCTGGCTTGGGGCCCTCCCAGGTCAGGAGGTCCTCGTGGAGCCAGTCGATGCGCCGTGCCATGTCGGCGCCGACCTCGGCGGCGCGCGAGGCGCCGCGCCTCAGCGCCACGGTGGACACGTCGACCGCCGTGACCTGCCAGCCCTGCTCGGCCAGCCAGATGGCATCCGCGCCCTCGCCGCTGCCGACATCGAGCGCCGTCCCGCTGCTGACCTCCGAGGCCTGGCTGACCAAGTGGGGGTTGGGCTCGCCGCTCCACAGTTGGCTTCGGGACCGGTACCGCTCGTCCCAGAACGCCTGGCCGAAGATCCCGGTCATGATTGCCTCCCTCCCGCTGTGAACGACGCGCGATCTCGGTGGGCGGTGACGGCGTGTCGCGTGTCCTCGGCGATGAGGTCGGCGTTGATGGCTGCCCCGGCCCGGACGCCCGCATCGGCGGCACCGACGACCTGCGCCATGAGATCGGCCGCGTTCCCGGCTACCCAGACCCCTGGCACAGCGGTGAGGCCCATCCCGTCGGCGTCGACGTGCTCGCCCACGCCGAGGGGATGGTCGGTCGCCTCGAGGCCGAGGCCGGCTAGCATCCCGGCGCGGGCCTTCAAGCGCGTTGTAACCGCCAGGACCCGACGCGCGACGACCTCGCCGCTGCGCAGCCGGATACCCGTGAGGCGGTCCTCGACGACCTCGAGGGAGGAAACCTCCCCTTCCACGACCGCGATGCCGCGTGCGGCCAACTGCTCCGCCTCTGCGTCGGTGGGTCGAGGCTCGGTGTGCAGGAACAGCGTGAGGTCCGCCGTCCACTGCCGGAACAGCAGCGCCTGATGCACGGCCCACGGACCTGAGGCCAGGACGCCGATCGGCTGATCGCGGACCTCCCACCCGTGGCAGTACGGGCAATGCAGCACGTCGCGCCCCCAACGCTCTCGGACCCCCGGAACGTCCGGCAGCTCGTTGACGAGCCCCGTGGTGACCAGCAGCCGCCTGGCGCCGACCCGGCGACCATCCTCCAGCATCACGGTGAAGCCGCCATCGACGGAGGCAGCCGAGGCGCCGCGCCCGGCGAGCACCTGCGCGCCGTAGCGGCGGACCTCCGCCCGGCCGGTCTCCAACAGCGCGGCCGGGTTCATGCCGTCCCGGGTGAGGAACCCGTGGACCCCGAATGCGGGCGCGTTGCGCGGCTCGCCCGCGTCGATGACCAGCACCGAGCGCCGCGCTCGCCCCAGCGTCAGGGCCCCGCTGAGGCCTGCGGCGCCACCACCGACCACCACGACATCGTACGTTACGAGATCTTGCCTATCCGTTACCTGCATCTTGTGCTCCTTCCTCCAGAAATTTTAGTTCCGTACCCACCACTCGATGCCCTTCTCGAAAGGGGCGGGGCCGCACGGACGAGCGCCTTCGGGTCCGGGATCTAGCCCGGCCACCTCAGCGCCCGGATGGAGGCGTTTGGCAAGGAGCGCCAGGTTCCCGGTGCCGCACCCGAGCTCGAGGACCCTATGACCCGGCCGGATTCCCGCCTGATCTACCAGCGGCTGGTGGACCGAAGCCATGCCCAGCAACCTGTGGAGGGGATCGTAGAGGGGCAGTAGCCAATCGTGTCCCATGCCCGGGACGTAGCCCTTTCCGTGCCCTTCCGTCGTGTTCATGCCCGTCC
Organism: Rubrobacter sp.; assembly: GCA_013812245.1. Taxonomy (GTDB): domain Bacteria; phylum Actinomycetota; class Rubrobacteria; order Rubrobacterales; family Rubrobacteraceae; genus JACDGB01. Next base: position 1,809 of record JACCTS010000254.1, on the reverse strand, counting down.
TTTCTCTCGACCTTTGGGGCGATGTTTCGATCCAAAACCAGTATCGAAGGCGAGTTCGGGGTTCAAAAGGGCGGATGTTCGGATTTTATGGGACTATCTTCGGTACATCATGGGTGATCGGCCGTCGGCGTTGGGCGCCGCGGCTACCGAGGAAAGCGAGGATCGGGTTGGACGCGACGAGAATCCCAGGCAGACGGGGCGACGGGCTGCCCGTCCACACCTACGAGACGGTGCCCGGGGTGCCGCCCGTGAGCGTCTTGAGGTTCGACGGCCCAGGGGCCTCCGCCAGGCGGACCGCCGGCGGGGCACGCCCACTCCCACGACTTCCTCGCGCTTGCCTACTTCGAGAGGGGCGGCGGCTCGCTGCGGCTGGATAACCGGGAGTGGCCGGTGGAGGACGGCGACGCGTACGTGATTGCCCCCGGCGAGGTGGTCGGGGCGGGAGCCGGCACGAGCGGCTTTCACCGGGGCGAGGGCTGGAGCGTCTCTTTTCCGCCCGAGGCTCTCGGTTCACAGGCTCCGGGCGTCTTCCTCTCCTGGCGCGCCCACCCGCTGCTCTTCCCCTTCGTCGGGGGCGCGGCCGGGGGCGCCCAGCGCCTGAAGGTGCCTCTCAGCGAGCGGCCTTCGTGGTCCGAACGCTTCTCCGCCCTGGACCTGGAACTGAGCCGGAGGCGCGATGGTTACCGGGAGGCGGTCCTTTCGCACCTGACGCTCCTGCTCGTGGAGCTGTCGCGCCTTGCGGCGGATGTCGTGGGAGATCTCAGGCTAAAGGACGAACCCCTGCTCGCCGAGGTCTTCGGCTTCATTGAAGAGCGCTACGGCGAGCGTATCTCGCTCAAAGAGGTGGCGCGGGCGGTGAGCCTGTCGCCGGGGCACCTCACCACGGTCGTCGGGCGTAAAACGGGGAGGACGGTTCTGGAGTGGATCTCCGAGCGCCGCATGGCTGAGGCGCGCAAATTGCTCGTCCAGACCGACCTAACGATAGAGGAGGTCGGCCGGAGAGTGGGCTACGGAGATCCGGGCTACTTCGTGAGGACGTTCAGGCGCGCCCACGGCGCCACTCCGCTCGGCTGGCGCCGCGCCGGCCGGCTGTAGCCGGAGGTTCTCGGGCAGAGGCCAGCTTACGCCTGCTAGCGGCCTCGGTTGGAGCAGGGATCACCGAGATTTTCTCTCCCGCGAAGACGGGCTCCGGAGATAGAGACCGCGTGCTCGGCGGAAGAGTTCGGAGTCTCCATCTCCCCAGAGACAGGGTGCCGCATGGGCGGTCTCGAAGCGGTGCTGGAGCAGTCCCTGGACGGGCACGGAATCTCTCCGACCCGCGTCGTGCTGGTGAAGCGCCTGGGGTGGGGGACCATGTACGGAGCGGTGTACCGGGTGGTCAGCAGGCGAGCGCCCGGAGCCGCTCCTTGACCTTCTCCTCCTCGTCCCGGAGGTAGAGGAAGACGTCCTGGGCGAAGCGGACGGCGTGCTCCTCGGGGAGGTTGACGCGGCGGTTTTTGATCACCGACTCCAGCTCCTTGATGGCGGCGTCGGCCATCCCGACCATCGTCTCCGCTTCCCGGAGCATCTCCTCCCGCTCCCCGGCGGAGAGCCCCGCTTCCCCTTCCAGCTTCCGCCGGTGCTCTTCCAGGTGCCGGATGAAGTCCCTGATGCCCACGCGCCGGATTATACCGGCTCAGGCGCGGGCTTCTTCGAGCGCCTCGCGGGTGACTTCCCGGGACCCGGCCGCGCGGGCGCGCTCCTCGGCCAGCCGCCGCGTCCTCCCTCGGAGGAACGCCGGGATCTCCTCCAGTCCCTCCAGCGCCTCCT
>JACCTS010000196.1 GCA_013812245.1 Rubrobacter sp. | reverse complement strand
ACGATGCGGCGCCGGATCTTGGTGCGTCCATCTTCTTCGAAGGTCTCCGTCTCTTCTGTCTGGCGGCTGACCGGTGTCCCCTGCGTTTCGCCTTCGCCAAGCGTTGAACCGCCAGAACCCGAGCCCTGCGCGGAATCCGCGTCCCGAGAGGGTTCGTCCGCGGACGAATCCGAAGTTTCGTGGTCCTCGGTTCTCTCGTTCGCCGGACGGTTGGATCGACCCGTGTCATCCGCGGTGCTCGTGGTTTCGTGCTCCGCAGTCCGGGTCTCATCATCGTCCGTGGCTCCGTGCTCCCTGGTCTCTCCAGTCGAAGATCCGGCGGCGGCTCCCGTCGCGGCTCCGCCGACGGCCCCGGCAGCAGCGCCACCGGCGGAATCGGTTGACGATGCACCGTAGCTGCCCCGGGAAGAAGAGGAGGTTTCAAGGCCGAAATGGCTGCGGATTCTCTCCTCGTACTCCGTTGTGATGTCGTCGTCATCGTCGAAGTTGGGGGCGTCCTTGACACGGTCTTTGGTTTCGGAGACCTCGATGGTGCGATCCGTCTCGTTCACGCGGACGATGTCCATCGGTATCAGGGTGGACCTCATGCCGAAGAGGCCCAACTTCACGCCGATGTACTCTTCGTGATCAGCCTCATTTATGAACAGGTCGTCTACTTTTCCGATCTTGCTGCCCTGGTTGTCGTAGACCTTGTAGTCTTCGTATTTCTCTTCAAGTTCCCTGAGTCTGTCTTCGCTCGCCACGGTTCTCTCCTCCTCGGAACGTTTGCGGCTACGGGGTTGGCCTACCCCAGCCATACCTAGAGATAAACATACGTCGCGGCGGTCGAATCGTTTCCTATCGCTCGTTCATGGGCACGTAGTCCGCCTCGCGGGGTCCCGTGTAGATCTGACGCGGGCGCGCGATCCTGAACTCTTCGTCGTTCATGAGCTCCAGCCACTGGGCCGTCCAACCGGGAGTCCGTCCTATGGCGAACATCACGGTGAAAGCGTCCGTGGGGATACCCATAGCCTCGTAGATGATGCCGGACCAGTAGTCCACGTTTGGGTAGAGCTTGCGGTCGGTGAAGTACTCGTCGTCGAGCGCCCGCTTCTCCAGCTCTATGGCGACATCCAGGAGCTGGCTCTGCTTGCCGGTCGCTTCCAGGACCTCGTCCACGTGGGAGCGGATGATCCTGGCTCGCGGGTCGTAGTTCTTGTACACCCGGTGCCCGAAGCCCATCAAACGCTCGTTGCCCTGCTTGACGCTTTCGAGGAAGTCGGGAATATTATCGACCTTCTCTATACGCTGGAGCATCTTGAGGACGGCCACGTTGGCGCCGCCGTGCGACGGTCCATAGAGCCCGGCGACGCCCGCGGTGACCGAGGTGAAGGGATCATTGATGGCACTCCCGACAACCCTCACGGCCGCGGCGGAGCAGTTCTGCTCGTGGTCTGCGTGGAGCATGAAGAGCACGTCGAGCGCCTTCTCTATCCTGGGGTCGGGGTCGTATCGGGGCTCGGCCATCTTGAAGAGCATGGAGAGTAAGTTGCCCGTGTAGGTGAGGTCGTTGTCCGGGTAGACGTATGGCAGCCCGAGGCTGTGGCGATAGGCGAACGCGGCGAGGGTTGGCATCTTGGCGATCAGACGCACCGCCGAGACGTAGCGCTGGTAGTCGTCGTTCACCTCCCTGGCCTCAGGGTAGAAGGTCGAGAGCGCGCCCACCGATGCGAGCAGCATGCCCATCGGGTTGGCGTCGTGCCGGAATCCGTCCATGAAGCGTTTGATCATCTCGTGGACGTAGGTGTGGTGGGTGACGTCGTAGACCCACTCGTCATACTCTTTCTGGGTCGGTAGATGCCCGTACAGGACAAGGTACGCGACCTCCAGGAAGTTGGAGTGTTCGGTCAGTTGCTCGATGGGGATGCCCCGGTGCTCCAGTATTCCCTTCTCGCCGTCTATGTAGGTGACCGCGCTGCGGGAACTTGCTGTATTGGTGAAGCCGGGATCATAGGTCATCAGGCCGAAGTCTTCCTCATCCACCTTGATCTGGCGGAAGTCCATCGCCCGGACGGTGCCGTCCTTGATCTCGACGTCATAACTCTTGCCCGTTCGGTTATCGGTAACGCTCAGGCTCTGATCGCCTTCGACGGTCGAAGCACTGCCATCCTGCGCGCCGCGCGGCTCCTCACTCACCCTCGTGCCCCTTTCTCGAAGCTCATTTCCGGCCTCTTGCCAGGCGTACCATCAGGCACTAGGTGCCTTCGGCCTATAGCCATACCTTAGCACACCGCGCGCTGTTTCCCTCTGGCGGAAGAAGGGAAGGGCCCTGGAGAAGCGGGAAAGGAAGGTTGCGTGGTGTCGGGCCCCGCAAGGGTTACCGGACGGCCCTTCGGAAAACTTTAGTGTTCGACGAGGAAGGCGCAGAAATTTCCCGGCTCGAAACCCCGGAGCCTCTTGCCCGTATACGAAGGCGTGAACCAACTCAGGAGGACGCTGATGCGAGAAGAGCCGCACAACTACGGGGTCCAGCGGGAGTACGAGCCGAACCTTGGGCCACCCCCGGACCTCCGCACACCATACTCTGGGATCTCCGAGAAGGAACGGACGTGGTCGGTGCTGGCGCACCTGAGCACCTTCCTGAACCTCTTCACCGGCTTCCTGGGGCCTGTGGTAGCCGGTGTGATCTGGCTGGTCTACCGCGACCGGTCCCGCGCCGTGGCCTCGC
>JACCTS010000186.1 GCA_013812245.1 Rubrobacter sp. | reverse complement strand
GGAGCGAGGGCTTCTATTCCCACAACGGGGAAGAGTTCGTGTACGTGATCTCCGGCACCCTCTTCGTCGAGTTGAAGGAGCAGGGCTCGTTCACCCTGTCTCCCGGCGACACGCTCTACTTCCCCTCGACCACCCCGCACCGCTGGTGGGCCAGCGAGGACCCCGTGGAAGCCGTCTACGTCAACACCCCGCCCACCTTCTAGCCCGTACCAGGAGGACCTCGCGTGAACACCGACAGATACCTCGAAGCCCTGCTCTCCGTGCCCACTCTCTACAAACCGGAAGTCTCGCCCGACGGGCGGTGGGTGGCGTGGAGCTGGTCGCGGCTCGGGCCCGCGGCTGACGTTTTCGCCGTCCCGGCGGACGGTTCCGGGCCGACGATACGCCTGACCGAGACCGTGGACGACACGCTGGTGGTCTCATGGACACCCGACTCGAAAGCCGTGATCGTCGGCCAGGACCGCGACGGCGACGAGCGGACGCGACTCTTCCGGGTGAACCTCGAAGAGCCAGGTGAGATAGAGCCGCTCACGGGAGAGTCCCCCAACTACTACGTCCGGGGCGGCCAATTGCACCCGAATGGCAGGTGGCTCGTCTACGGGGCTAACCTCGACCCGGAGAGCGGCCAGGAGATAGAGGAGACCTGGGTCTTGCGCCACGACCTGGGCACCGGCGAGCGCCGTGTGCTGGCCAGGCCCCTGAGGGCCAACTACCACGCCCCGCAGCTCAACGCGCCCGGAGACCTGGTTCTCTACCACCGCAACGACCTCGACCCGGCGGGCTTGCAGGCCTGGCTCGTGGACATCGAGGGCCGGGAGGACCGTGAGATCCTGAACTTCGGCCCGCGCGCCAAAGTCTCCGCCTCGTGGTTCCCGGACGGACGGCGCATCCTGTTCCTGGCCGAAGCGGGCTCCCACCGCCGGCTGGGCGTCTGGAACCTGGAGGATGATTCCATCCGCTGGCTGGTGGACGACCCGAACCGGGACCTGGAATACGCCTTCGTCCCGCCCGTCGGTGAACCAGGAGGCCCGGCGGTCGTAATCGAGGTAGAACAGGCCCGCATCAGGGCCTCTCTGGTGGATGCGGAGAGCGGTACGGAGACCCGCCCACCGGACGTTCCCGGCAACCTGGTGCCGCTGTCGCCAGTGGAGAACGGGTGGGTCGGATTGCGCTACGACGCCCGCCATCCAGTGGACCTCGTCCGGGTTTCGGACAACGGGGCTCCCACGAGCATAACCGGCCTCCCTGAGCGCGTCACGTTGGATCTGAATGATCTCGCCGCAGCGGAGGAACTCGTGTGGGAGTCGGTGGACGGCCTGGAGATACGGGGATGGCTGTACCGGACTCCGGGGAGCCGGGCCGGGACGGTTGTACTGGTGCATGGCGGACCAACCGCTCACGCCGAGGACCGCTTCAACGCCGAGGTGCACTACCTGGTTTCAAGGGGCTTTGACGTGCTGACCCCGAACTACAGGGGAAGCACCGGGTTCGGGCTGGAGTTTCAGGAGAAGATCAAGGAGGACGGCTGGGGCGGCAGGGAGCAGGATGACATCCGCGCCGGCATCGAGGCGCTCATCGGGCGGGGCATGGCGGAGCGGGGAAAGGTGGGAATCACCGGCACCTCGTACGGTGGGTACTCGGCGTGGTGGGCGCTCACGCACTGTCCGCCCGAAATCGTCGCTGCCGCGGCCCCGATCTGCGGCATGACCGACCTCGTCGTGGACTACCACGCCACCCGCCCTGACCTCCGCCCGTACAGCGAGGAGATGATGGGCGGCTCACCGGATGAGGTCCCCGACCGATACGACGAACGATCCCCCATAAACTTCGTGGAGAACATTCGGGGCGGGCTCCTGATCGTGCAGGGCCTCCAGGACCCGAACGTCACCAGGGACAACGTCCACGCCGTGACGACGGAGCTGGAGCGCCACCGCGTTCCCTACGAGCTGCTCACCTTCGAAGACGAGGGCCACGGTATCGCCCGCCCCGAAAACCTGCATATCCTCTACCCGCGCCTCGCGGACTTTTTCGAGGACGCCTTTGCCGAGGATTCCCTCACGTCCGGTTAGCGTCCGTCTTCCGCCGTGCGGCACCCCTGCCCCGCGCAGTCCCTGAGCGCGTCCAACCTTGCTTTGAGGGCGCGCTCCAGGGCGCTGTCCCGCACCGAGCCGTTTAGCTGGTAAGGGTCCCGGTCCAGCCTGTACAGTTCTTTCTCGCCGGTGGCGTACCGGACGTAGACCGCGTCGCGGGTATGCACCGCTTTGTAGGTCGGGATGTAGGGTGCGTCGGCCTTCCTGTCCCGCCAGTGTTCGATCAGGAACGCCGTGCGCCAGGGGGCGGTCGCGTTCTCGAAGACGGGGGCGAGCGAACGCCCGTCGGCGCCGGGGGGTGCGTTGACGTCCCCCCAATCGGCGAAGGTCGGCGCCAGGTCGATGTTCAGGGCGATGTTATCGTACACCGCGCCCGCCGGTATTCCCGGACCCCTC
>JACCTS010000185.1 GCA_013812245.1 Rubrobacter sp. | reverse complement strand
TACCATAGCCCTCGAACCGTTGCCACGCTCTCGGGGTTGGTGCGACTCAGGCTGGTTGTTCGCCGCTGCGTCAATAGAGATTGCGCGCTTTACCACGAGCCACACCGACCGGAAGAGGAAGGAGCTTTCGCGCTTCCCCAGGGAGAGTTCGGCCTAGACGTCATAGCATTGGTGGGCGCCCTGCGCCACGCCGAGCATCGCAGCGTCCCGGAGATCCACCGCGAGCTCTCCGGTCGTGGCGTCGCCATCTCCGAGCGCACGGTGACCAACCTGCTCGATCGCTACGAGGAGTTGGTGGCGCTCAGGCTTTCGGACCGCGCTGGCCTGCGAGAGAGGCTCGGCGAGCAAGGACGGGCGGTATTGGCCATGGACGGCTTGCAGCCCGATGTCGGTCACGAGGTTTTGTGGGTGGTGCGCGAGTGCCTCTCCGGGGAGGTGCTTCTGGCTAGAAGCCTGCTTGGCGGCACCGAAAAGGATCTGGTGCCTCTGGTGCGGGAAGTCGCGGATGCGCTGGAGGTGCCGATCACGGGCGTCGTCTCTGATGGGCAGCATGCCATCCGCAAGGCCGTGGGCAGCGCCTTGCCCGGAGTGCCCCACCAGCTATGCCAGTTCCACTACCTCAGGGAAGCGGCCAAAGAGGTCTACGAAGCCGATCGCCATGCCAAGAAGGAGCTGAAGAAAAGGGTGCGGGGTGTTAGGCCCATCGAACGCGAGCTCGAAGGCAGAAACGATCCGGAGGCCGAAGCCGTGCGTGGCTACTGCTTGGCTGTAAGGAGCGCGATCACCGACGACGGACGCCCCCCGCTCGCGGCCTCGGGTATAAAGCTCCACGAGCGCCTGTCGGCCATCAGGAACTCCGTGGAGAGGGTGAGTAAAAAGGGGAGCGGATCCCCAGGGAGCTAGAACGCCTGCGGCGGCTGCTTGAGCGTGGGCTCCAAGAGACGGCCGCACTCTGGCCGCCGATCCGCCTCTGCTATGCGTGGGTACACCAAGCCGCGCACATCTTTGCCAACGAAAAGAAGCGCCGCGTCGAAGAGCTGCGCCGAGACTACCGAAGGCTGCTCCGTGAGATGTCGCACCGCAAGGAAGAAGCGGGCACCCTCTCGGGAGCGGTGTCACTATTTCTCAAGGTGACCAAGAGCTACTGGAAGGGCCTGTTCCACTGCTACCGCTTCCCCGCGGGAACCTTACCGCGCACGAACAACGACCTCGAGCAGTACTTCGGCTCCGTGCGCTACGGTGAGCGGCGCGCCAGCGGCAGGAAGGGAGCATCGCCCGCGATGGTGGTGCGCGGATCGGTCAGGGCGGTGGCCGCTGTGGCGACGCCTCCCGAAGGGTTCAGCCCCTGCGACATACGCCCGGCGGACGTCGAAGGATGGCGAACCCTGCGCGCTTCACTCGAACAGCGGCGAGAGAGCCGCCGCGCCCAGCTACGCTTCAGGCGGGACCCAGCTGCCTACCTCGGCAGGCTCGAAGAGCACCTGCTCAAGCAGGCTTTGCCGTCCTAGTTTAAAAGAAGCCTGAGAGGAGGAGTGTATGAGACTCGAACGGATGAAGGATGTAAGACGGGACAGGGGACTCACACAGACCGAGTTAGCCGAGCGCATAGGGAGCAATCAGAGCTACGTGTCGAAGATCGAACGCGGAATGACTGTACCGGAACGAGTGGCCGAAAAGATAGCGGGCACGTTGATGTGTCCCGTCGCAGACCTTACCGAGCCACAGGACCCAGTAATCACGCTGCGTTTGTCTGACCTTAGCCCAGAGGTGCTACAGGCAATCGGTAAACGATAAGCAAACGAAAACCCCGCCCATATGGTCTGCAAACCTGGACGGGGTAGATTGGGGAAAAATGGACGGACAGAGTATACCAGAAACTTACACTGTAAATAATGAGTTACCGGAGATCCCTGCTCCCTACGTTGAGGGAGTCGTACCAGCAGAACTGCTAGATAGCCAATGGGTTAACTGGCAATATGAGCGGCGTGACGGCAAGGCTACTAAAGTGCCGTTAACCCCGTCCGGTACACACGCCTCCCATAGCAGCCCGGCTACATGGGGACCGTGGGAAGCGGTCTGCGATAAGGCCGAAGCCAACACCGGGAGTCTGGGAGTGGGGCGTGTTCTCAGCGCCGAAGATCCCTACTTCATGTTGGACCTTGATAACGCCTATGAAACCTACTTCGACGGCGAGATGGTGCAAGTCGATATAGCGGAGTGGGCATTACAGTGGGTCGATTTCGCAAGAGCCTATGGACTTTACATCGAAGTCTCCCCGAGTGGCACGGGCCTCAAGATCATTGGCAAGGGCAAACTACCGGGCAAGGGCAGACGCCAAAAGGTCTACGACGAACACGGCAACGAGAGGGGCGAGTTCGAGCTTTATGACCGTCTGAGGTTCACCACCATCACCGGAGACGACATATGCCCCGTAACTACCGTGGGAGACGGGCAAGACCTCATTGACAAGCTGCTGACGGATGTGTTCAAGTCCGAGCGCCAAACGTCGAATGTCCAGTGGGAGTCCGCGGATCTGACAGACTCCGAAGTGATCGACAAAGCGTTACACGACAAGACCGGGGCGCAGTTCAGCAGGCTATGGAGTGGCGATTACTCCGAGTTTGCCGACGACGAGAGCCGTGCCGAGTGGAACATCATCAAGAAGCTCAACTTCTACACGGGTGATCCAGCGCAGACCGAGCGCATTATGCGCAACAATCTCAACATAGCCCGTGACAAGTGGGATACCCACAAAACGTATCTCATGGACACGATCACGAAAGCCGAACCTGATGATTTCTATGCGGGCAATCAGGGGCGTTTGATTGCGCACGCTGATTCCGACAAAAATTCCAATATCGGGACTATATATAGTCCCCCCATCATTATTGGAAAGCATTTACCATCCTACAGCGTGGACGAACTGAACGAGACGGCTCGTGAGGAAACGCCGTGGGTGATCGAAGGCATAGCCGCTAAAGGCGCGGTTACGGATTTCTACGGACCAGCGAAGCACGGGGGCAAGACGACGTTTATAACCCACGCGTGCGCCTCAATCGTGGATGGTCTGCCGTTTGTTGGCCGCGAAGTCAATCAAGAACGCGTGCTGTACCTAACCGAAATGGCACCCGACAACTTCAAGGACTATCTGTACAACGCCAGCAACCGTAAGGGCGATGATTTCCGCACCGTGTTCAAGAGAGATGTATGGGATATGAAGTGGGACGAACTCATTGCAACGGCGGGCCAGATGTGCGCGGATCAAGAGCGTGGCGTCCTGGTGGTTGACACGTTCGCAGAGTTCTCCGGGATACGCGGCACAGAGGAGAACAACGCCGGGGACGTTCACGAGAAGTTGTCCGCGCTACGCAAAGCTGCTCAAGTTCACGATCTGGCCGTGATCCTGATACGCCACGCCAACAAAGAGGGTAAGGGACGTGGCAGCAGCGCATTCGAGGCCAGCGTGGATATAGTCATAGGCTACAAGCGTCCCGACAAGGCCAACTCCGAATCTTGCGCACGGGTGATTGATGCCGTGGGTAGGTGGAACGAATCGAACTTCACCACGAACGTTGAACTCACGGACGACGGCTTCACGGACTGTGGCGATGATAAGCACATCCTCTTCAACAAGGCTGTGAGGGCGATCAAGGACGCCGCGCCGCTCGGCAAAGGTCTAGCCGTAGAGCGGAGCGTGTTCAAGGTCGAGGGCGTGTCACAGGCGACCGTCAATAACGCGCTTGATTGGCTCGTGGACAAGGGGGAATTGAGTACCACGGGCGCGGGCAAGAAGGGCGATCCGTACAGGTTCTACGTGCCCACAATTCTTTCCAATAATGATCCCGGACCATATACCGCGCCATTATTGGAAACCGAAAACGGGGGCGATCGACCGTGAAACCCCCGGCTCAGACAAGCTCGGCAAGCGCCCCCCCTGGTCGCTGGAGTCGCATCTACAACCGCAACCTTAAACGACGGAGGTCACGTTAGCCTTCGCCGCATTATCGAGCATAGATCGGAGGCAATATGGAGATATACAGCCCATCGCAGTTTGCAGAAAAACACGGCGTATCAGCGAGTCGGATACGTCAGCTGTTGGC
>JACCTS010000155.1 GCA_013812245.1 Rubrobacter sp. | reverse complement strand
ATGGCCTCGTCCTGGTCGATCTGACCGAGCCCATCGACAAACTCCTTGTCGATCTTCAGCTCGTCCAACGGGAACCGGCGCAAGAGGGACAGCGAAGAGTACCCCGTTCCAAAGTCGTCGACCGCGAGTTTCACCCCTAGCCCTTTCAGCTCCCGCAACAAGCCGGCGGCGTACTCGGTATCTTCCATGACCATGCTCTCCGTGATCTCCAATTGCAGACGACTCGGCTCTAGCCCGACCTCCTGCAAAATTCCCGCGAGCCCTCGGACCAGGTCGGGCTGCTGGAACTGCTTGACGGAGACGTTCACGCTCATACCCAGCGGCAACGCGGCCGGGTATTGCTCTCCCCACTCGCGCGCTCGACGGCAAGCCTCTCGGAGCACCCACCATCCGAGGGGAACTATCACCCCGGTCTCCTCGGCGAGTGGTATGAACTCATTGGGGAGAATCAGCCCGCGCTCGGGATGCTCCCAGCGTACCAACGCTTCCACGCCCGTGATGCTGTCGGTGCCGAGCAGCACCTTGGGCTGGTAATAGAGCCTAAGCTCTTCTTGCTCGATGGCCCGCCTGAGGTCGTTCCCCAGCTCTAGCCGACGCAGCGCTTGGGCGAACATGCCCGGGTCGAATACCTTGGTGCGCCCCTTGCCTTCCTTCTTGGCTTCGTACATCGCAACGTCCGCGTTGCGTAGCACGACCTCCGGCTGACTTTCGTGATCCGCAGTCAGCGCGATTCCTACGCTCGCACCGACGACGACCTGTCGCTCTCCGAGTTCGATGGGTCTTACCACCGCTTCGGCGATCCGCTCGGCGACGCGGGTCGCATCGCCGACGCCCGTAACGCCGTCGAGCAAGACGACGAACTCGTCCCCACCGAGGCGGGCCGCGGTGTCTGCGGGGCGCAAGCAAGCCCGTAGGCGTCCTGCCACCACCTTCAACAGTTCGTCGCCGGCCTTGTGACCGAGGCTGTCGTTTATGACCTTGAAGTTGTCGAGGTCCAGGAACAACACTGCCCGAAGAACTCTGTCTCTACTCGACCGATCTAAGGCTTGCCGGAGACGGTCGAGTAATAGGTCGCGGTTCGGGAGGCCAGTCAAGTTGTCGTGAAAGGCCTTGTGGTGATTCTCTTGGTGGGCAATGTTCAAGCTCCTGGTGAGCAGGTAGACGACCATGGTCACGGCTGTCAGGACGAAGAGCGAGAGGTAATTGACGGTCGAGTAGCCGAGGGCTATGGTTCCGAGGATTACCACGGCGGCGACTACGATCCCGCTCCAAGGCACGATCAAGAAACTCGCTATGAAGACCGGGACACACGCGATGATGAAGGTCTGCGCCAGGTTCTCCTCAGTAAAGAAGAGCAGCGATCCTGCCACCAGGAGCGCTGTGGTGATGGTGGTGGCGACGGCCACGTACCCGCGCCGGTTGAGGGCGAGCAAGCCCAGTATGAGCGCAAAAAAGATGCCGTTGGAAACGTTGTACTTGTACGCACCTTGCAGTAGGTTTACGGTAGCAAGCACGATCATGCTTGCTCCTATTGCAAGGATCACGACGTTGAGAATGCGTCCTCTGCGCTGAAGGTCGGGATCGAGGGTGTCGACTTTGAGCATAGCTAAGCTTACCACTATAGCGGAGGCAGTTCGCCGATACCATCGTACACGAAGCGCCTCCTCACACCGCCAGGTAAGAGAATAGCGTCGGCAAGAGCGTCCTGAATCGCTTGGCGCACGTTGTCCACGCCAGATGCTGGTGCTCATCTCGGAACGTTGCTCATAAGCGCTCCTTTCCTAGACGCGATCACGTTCGGCTCGGCCTTTATCACCTCTCTTGACGGGACGAGGAATATCTCAGCACGTACCCTCAACGTTCGCCTTATCTAGTGGCAAGATCTGTCCCTTACCGAATTGGCTTAAGCAGAGGCCACTGGGGTTGCTCGGAACAGCGCCAGCGAGAGCCTCCATGACGGGGTTCATAGACCAAAGGGAGGGAGCGCTGATCGTCCATTGTTCGTCCTGATGGATGGTCAGCCCCACAAACCCCTACCCCTCGTCGTCGCATCAACCCTTTACGGCATCGCTTGGACCCGCGGTTCATCCCAGATCCTCGAACGTGTCCAAATACAGTCCCAAGGCGGCCAAGACGATACTCCGGATTATGGAAGAAGGCGCGAACAGCACCTTCGCGGTCCACAACTCCACGTAGTCCCCCTTTGACGGCCCTTCTTGGGACAGCAGGTAACGGGCGGCGAGGCGTAGGGGCTGTTTGGGAATGGGCCAACCGGCGCGACGATAGAGCAGCAGGGGAAGCAAGGCGAGCGCGGTCTCCTCCACCGTGGGCGCGTACTGTCCCCATGAGCCGTCAGCGTGTTGGGTCGAAAGGAGCCAATTCAGACTGTCGTCCATACGGTCCGGCGCGTGCGGCAGCAACGCCATCAAAGCCTGGCTGGTAGGGTAGTACACTGAACCGTGCCACTTATCGTCCCAGTAACCGCCGGATCGGCGCTCGCAAAATATGTAGTCGATTATCTTGTCGCGCACCCGTTGACGATCGTGCCTTGGGAGCGTTTCCAGTGCCTCGAGGATGTGGAGGTTCGCGCTGATCGAGGGTTGGAGTTCGTATTCGAAGACGGCGAAGTGTTCGTCGCGCTCGTAAGCGAGCAAGGAAGTTCCGTCGACGTCATAGCCGGCCCGGTAAAGCGCTAGTAGCGTCATAGAGGTGTCGTCGGAGTCGGGAAACATGTACGGGGAGAAGCCAACCCCTTTGGGATGCCAGTGTTCACGAAGGTACTGGTAATGGGACCGCAACAGATCTTTACGGTCGTTGAGCAAACCGCCCTGGTGCAGATAGTAGAGCACCCAGGTTCGCGCAAATATGCCGCAAGGGGCCATAGCCGGTAGCCCGGAGGCGTTCCGACGCAGCAGATTTTCTAAGTACATGGTGCTCTGCGGGAAGCGGGCGCGCCAGTCCGGAACCTGCCCCAAGAACCACGCCGTTGCCGACGGAGAACCGGCCATCGAACCGTCCTCCAAGAGGAGACTTGATGCACTGTCCACGTCAACGCGGCCCGGAAATGCCTCCAAGGAGAACAGCGCGGTCGTTCTGGTTTCAAAGAGTTGCCGAGCGGGCAGGACGCTTAGCTTCTCCGCGCGTCGTGCCTCATAATGACGCAATTGGGCGTACGGGAGGTCCAAGCCTAGTTCCTTGCCTTCCTCGAGGAGTGCGGGAAGGATCATCTCGAATCCCACGGTGGGATGGATGTCGTGCTCCAATTCCTGTGCCTGTTGCCAGATATACCGCTCACCTGCCGCCCACTGGTCGCGATTGTGCCGACGGTTCTCGAAGCGGCTCAGCAACAAGATCGCCAGCGTGCTAAGTACGCGGTCGTGAACGTACGCGGTTCGACTACCCCAACTGCCATCGGGGTGTTGCCGATCGCGCAGCGCTTGCAGCAGGTGCGGGTACGCCAGGCTTCCATCCTCGTTTGGCAACCGGGCGACCCAGCAGGTATCGTAGACGGTTGCCTGAGCGAACTGCAAAAGGTCCTCTTTTAGCAGTTCGTCTACCGCAACGTTTAAATGCGCGGCGAACCGCACGCCGAATCGTCCTCCCTCGAAGCGCCAACCCAGGCGGGGCAAGCAGGCGCGTAGAACATTAGTCGATCAACTCGCGCAAAAGGAACCGTAAGCAGTGGTTGCCCCCCACGCACCCGCCCGTGCCGCGGAACACGTTCATCGTATATCATGCGATAAGCGTGAGCAACCATTTTGATACGGTGCTGGTAGTCTCAGCGGGACCGTTCGGTCGCGATCCGCGGCGCGCGGGGGCGACCCCTACTTCCGAGGGGTAGAAGACCTGATTACGCAACCCGCGTCTAATCCCCCCCCGTTGTCGGATTGGCTCGACTGGCCCAGGGAGCGGGTGGCGCGATGGGTAACAAGCCAACCGCGTCCCATTGTAATGGGGTGGCCGTTCAACGGAACGCGCCGTTGGTACCTTTTGCACCGGCGCGCTAATCCAAACGCCGACGACTACATGAAGACCTTGCTCCGGCAGCAAGCACAACAGCACCGTTCGGTCTT
>JACCTS010000148.1 GCA_013812245.1 Rubrobacter sp. | reverse complement strand
GGAGGCTGACGAGTTCCTCATCTTCGACGAAGTAGCGGGCGATCATGGCGAACGTCAGGCGACCGTAGTGGCCGATATCTTCTCCGTTATCCAGCGCATCGAGCATGTGGACCATCATCGGGCTCTGCCGCAGATTTTCTACAGACATGTGGCTCTCCTTTCGTGGCTCCGTCTAACACTACGGGCGATACCCCCGATCACGGTGAACGACACTACATCTCGCGTTTTCTTCCGAACACGGCGCTCCGGGCCTCCGACTCATGTTTCGCGGGTGCCTCCATGTCGCGGAACGCGGGGTTGAGGAGCATGCTGCACGCTCATTTTGCTCCTGTGCCATCCTTCAGTTCCGTGGGATACGAAGGTGAAGAATGGTTCTGCGTCATGTCATGGCAGTGCGCTGCTGTTCTCGTAGAGGATGAAGCCGGCCACCGCGATCAGGAAGGCGGTGAAGGATTGTTTGACGCGGCGTGCTCCACAGGGACTCGTACGATCCCCTGGTGGACGGCCACGGAAGACTCATCCCGCCGCCCGAAGTCCCGGTCGCGCCCGTAGACCCGTAGTCAGGGAAAGCCTGCGTAGGCTACCTTCAGGCGGAGAGGGCGGAGACGAGCGAGGGGAGACAATCGCCCGCCTTCCCGCGCAAAGAATAGTGTGCATAAGCGGTGAGGGGCGTCTCGTCCGGGTTGATCTCGACGAGCGTCGCCCCGCTGGCGAGGGCTTCGCGCGGAAGTCCGGCAGCAGGATACACGAGGCTCGACGTGCCGACGGAGAGGAAGAGGTCGCAGGTTCGGGCTGCGTTGGAGGCTGTTTCCATCGCCGCTGGCGGCAGCATCTCCCCGAACCACACCACGTCCGGGCGCAGCGGGGCTCCGCAGTTGGGGCAGACCGGCGGGCTGGCGTCCTCTTCGTACTCTTCGACGATCTCGCCTTCCATGGAACATTTCGTTCGCGTGATGTTGCCGTGAAGCTCGATTACACCTATGTTTCCGGCCCGTCCGTGAAGGCCGTCCACGTTCTGGGTGATGAGCGCGAAATCCGGGACCAGATCTTCGAGTTCCACGAGAGCCAGGTGGCCGGCGTTTGGTTCGGTCCGCTCCACCAGCTCCCGCCGCCACTCATACCAGTTCCAGACGAGTTCCGGGGCTTGGTGAAATGCTTCGAGAGTTGCGAGTTGCTGGGGATCGTAGCGTTCCCACAGTCCTGTCTGGGCCTCCCTGAAGGTGGGGATTCCGCTCTCGGCGGAGATGCCGGAGCCCGTCAGGACCGCCACCCGTTGGGCGTTTCGCAAGGTCTCGGCCAGATCGCCGGGTATATTCACGGCGCTGATACGGTAATAGACAGACGCTTAGATCTCAAAGGTGGTCAGCTCGACCCTGTGCCCGTCCGGGTCCGGGAAGTAGACGGAGTGGCAGATCTCGTGGTCCTCGAACGTGTACGAGATCCCGAGTTCCTCCAGCCTTTCCTGGGCCGCCGCAAAGTTCTCCCGATCCACCCTGAATGCGAAATGCCGCATCGAGAGCGTCGTCCGGCTCGACGCCCGCTCTGAGATGGTGCCATCCGGCGGGAACAGGGCGAGGCACGTTTCACCGGCGCACACCATCAGCGGACGGCCGCCCCATACCTCCTCGTGGCGGCGTTCCAGGCCGAGAACTTCTTCGTACCATCGCGCGGAGCGCTCGACGTCCGTCACCGTAAGGGCGATGTGGTCCAGATGCCGTACCTCAAGCATCGCGCCTCCTATCCGCGGATGGCTCTGAGAAGAGCCTCCGCCTCCCCGGAAACCGTGCGCTCATCACCCGTTCTCATGTCCCGCAGGGTGATGGAGCCGCTCGCGAGCTCGTCCTCCCCGATCACGACCGTGAAGGCGGCGCCGGAGCGGTCAGCCTGCCTGAACTGTCCCTTCGCGCCACGCCTACCGTAGTCGAGATCGCAGGGGACCCCCTCCTCCCGAAGAGCCCCCGCCAGACGCAACGCCGGCATACGGGCTTCAGGCGTGAGGGTAACGAAGAAGACATCCAGAACGGCCTCAGGCTCACGGGCCGCCGCCGCGAGCAAAATGCGCTCCACGCCGGAGCCGAAGCCAATGCCGGGGAGATCCGGGCCGCCGAGGGCTTCGATCAGGCCGTTGTACCTCCCCCCTGCCCCAACCGTATCCTGCGCCCCGAGCACCGGGCTCTTCGCCTCGAACACCGTGGAGGTGTAGTAGTCCAGCCCCCGCACGAGCCGTTCGTCAATCATGTACGGCACCCCGAGCGCCTCTAGCCCACCTTTCACGGCCTCCAGATGCGCCGTAGCCTCGTCGCTCAGGAACTCGCCCACGAGCGGGGCTTCTTCGAGGACGGCCTGGGTGTCCGGGTCCTTGGAGTCGAAGGTGCGCATCGGATTCTTGTCGAGGCGGGCGATGGAGTCGTGGTCCAGTTCGGAGCGGTGCTTCTCCAGAAACGAGCGAAGTTCAGGGACGTAGCGTTCGCGGGTCTCCATGTCTCCGAGGTTGTTCAGGTGGATCACCTCGTCCCGCACGCCGATGGCCTGGTGGATGCCGTAGAGGAGCGCGATGACCTCCGCGTCCACGAGAGGATCGCCGGAACCTAGCACCTCCGCCCCGATCTGGGTGTGCTGCCTGTATCGGCCCCGCTGCTGCCGCTCGTGGCGGAACATCGGGCCGAAGTACCACATCTTGAACGGCTGGGCGAGACCATGCAGCCCGTGCTGCACGTAGGCCCGCACGACGCCCGGCGTGCCTTCGGGGCGCAGCGCCATCTCCCTGCCGCCCTTGTCCGTGAACTCGAACATCTCCTTCGTGACCACGTCCGAGGTCTCACCGGAGCTGCGGGCGAAAAGCTCCAGTTCCTCGAAGATCGGGGTCCGCACCTCGCGGAAGTTGTACCGGCGAAAGTAGTCGCGGGCTATGTCCTGCACCCACGCCCAGAGATCCGGGCGCTCGTGCGGCTCCTGCCGCGAAGCGTCGCCCGGAAAGACGTCGTAGGTTCCCCGAGGTCCCCGGTAGCTCAAAGGGCGACCGGCGGAAGATACGGGTTGTTCTCTACCTCTTCAGCCGCGGAGAGCACAGGACCGTGTCCAGCGTACAGGCGGGTCGAGGCCGTCCAGTGCGGCATCACCTTGCGGATGGAAACCTCGATCTCCTCCCATGAAGCCCCTGAGATGTCCGTGCGGCCCACGCTCCTAGGCAGGACGAGGTCGCCAACGATCTGGTCCTCGCCGACCACGAAAGTGACCGATCCGGATGAATGCCCCGGCGTGTGGAGTACCCGGATTTCTTGGCCGGCGATGCTCAATTCCTGTCCGTCGAAGAGCGGCTCGTAGTCCTCGATCCCGGCCCCGTCAGCGTCCGTCGGGTGCGCGTGGACCGGAGCCCCGGTTTTGGCTCGCACTTCATCCAGCGCGCTAATGTGGTCTGCGTGGTTGTGGGTGACCAGGATGGCGGCGACGGGTTGTGTGGTCGCGGCCAGGATCTTCTCCGGTTCCGCGCCGGCGTCCACGATGATGTCGCCCTCGGGGGCGTGGATCACGTACGCGTTCACCCCGAAGCCGCCGAAATCCAGAGGAACCTGTTTGATCTTACCGCTCATGTCGCCT
>JACCTS010000146.1 GCA_013812245.1 Rubrobacter sp. | reverse complement strand
GAGGCGAGTCCGAAGATATCGAGGAGAGCTTCAGGAACCTGTTCCTCTCCATCATCGTGGCGCTCGTGCTGGTGTACCTGATCCTGGTCGTATTCTTCGGATCTTTGCTGGTGCCGCTCGTCATCCTTCTCGCCGTCCCGCTCACCACCACGGGGGCGTTCGGGGCCTTACTCCTCACCAACACGGCCCTGAGCCTGCCGGCGCTGCTGGGCGTGTTGCTCCTGATCGGGATAGTCGTCTCCAACGCCATCCTGCTCGTGGACTTCGCCGGCAACGCCCTCTCGCGCCACGACAACGTGGACGATGCCATCATCGAGGCCGGAAGGGCGCGGCTGCGGCCCATCCTGATGACGGCGCTGGCGACGGTCTTCGCCCTGTTGCCGCTCGCGTTCGGCTTCGGGGGTGGGGGCAGCGCGCTCATCTCCAGCAGCCTGGCAATACCCGTGATCGGGGGTCTCGTCACCTCGACGTTCCTGACCCTGATCGTCGTGCCCGTGGGCTACTCGCTCCTGAAGGCCGGCCGGCGGCGCCGGAAGAAGGGCTGACGTTGGAGCGGGGAGTGGAGGCCGGAGAGCGGGCGCCGTAGTTCAGCCTGCTGGCGGCGGGCTCGGGGCGGCGGGTGACGCTACGGAGCGCGGCGGGGCGCGGGCTCGTGCTCATTTTCCAGGGGGCACGGCCCCGATGGCGCGCGAGATCAACCGCGCCATCCGCGCCCGCTGCCCCTCGCCCGACGGTGTCCTCGTCGCCGCCTGAATTCCGGGATGGCGATTTCCACGCACTCGGGTGAATAAGGGCAAGAAGAGCTTATAGCGGTTTGCGCTGATATTTCAAGACTGCCTACGGGGCCCTCGACAGACTGTAGACTTTCCATCCCAGGACGAGATGGAAGACGATTAGTGTGAGAATGCCGACGAAGGCGATTGGAGAGATAGGATCGACCAGAAGGACAGATGCCGCCAAGACCCCAAACACCCCGAGTACCACGCTCACCCCGCCAAAGCCCTTGCCAAAGGCCGGGTCCCCGAGCATGGCCACCCCGAGGGCAATGATGCCTATGGGCAGGAAGAGGAATCCTACGACGAGCAACGCATCGAATATGCCCTGGGTCGCCTGCCACAAGAGGACGAGTGTCGCCTGATCCTCGGGGGTCGCCCCAGGAGCATGATAGAGGTCGGAGATCGGGGCGAAAGCGGCATGTGGGAGAGCTCCGGCCGCGAGCACGACGAGACCCAGAATGCCCAGGACGCTCCCGAAGAGAGCGGGCGCGAGGCTTGTCCTCCGGAGAGCACGATACAAGGCGAGGAAGTGGGTGACCCACAAGATGAGGACCACCAGGTATAGGCTATCCTCTACCGTGCGCGCCGCTCTGATGTCGGGGAACCTCATGACTTCGGGTTCGGCAGTATCCAGTCCCACGAACGCGATTACTATGACGAAGACGAGAATAAAGATGATGCCACCCAGGATACCGGCCAGACCACCCCATCGCAGAACGCTTTTCTCCTCCTCCATCTTCTGTACCTCCATCTTCTGTAAATCATTCATCATGACTGTTCGGCAACCCGCTATCGTCTAGAAACCTCGGCCCTGGTGGTTCCCTCTGGACTACTCCTGCTTAACACAATACCAGGAGCAAAGAGTCTGACGCATCCCCCAAATGGGTGATATTTGAAACTTTCCTGGCGAACTTCCATGAGAAGGCACATACTGTCAAGGCCGACGTGGCGGCCTCGTCGTGGTCGAGTGCAACGGCCGGGCCTTTCGCCATGCTTCCATTCACTCCCGGGGAGTCCACTCTCTTTGGTGGCTTGGTGCATCATGAGATCCATCTTTTCGGGCTACACAGGCGCTGCAATCTTCCGATCGGTCTCTCCTCGTTGAGGGTGGACCAAGTTCGCATGGCGCAGTCGTCTTTAGAGATCCGAAGCGATGGGGCACGAAGCCGCGGCGTTCGCCACTTTATGATCGACGCTGTGCCAGGCTAATCCCCTCTTCGGCTTCACGGTCGCCTCCTTCATCTTCCGAGATGGCGGTTTCGCGCCCCGGCCGGAGGAACGGTGATCTCCGGTCCATCCTGCTAACGTGTGAGATCGTGGAGATGTCACCCCGGATCACACCACCCATGCGGATAGCTTTCGTCGCCGACGACCTGTATCCGGGCTACGGGGGCCAGGCCATCTCCACGGAAGGACACGCCGGGGCTTTGCTCGAACTCGGTCACGAAGTCCGTGCTCTGGCAGGCGCCGAGCGGTCGCCTACGGAGCCGCCCGGCGTGGCGGTCGAGCGGTTGCCGGTGTGGCGTCCCCCGAACAAGCAGATCCACTACGCATTCCCGGCCAGACAGAAAATCCGGGCGCTCGTGGACTGGGCCGACGTGATCCACATCAACACCCCAACCCCACTCGCTTTTC
>JACCTS010000126.1 GCA_013812245.1 Rubrobacter sp. | reverse complement strand
GGAGACCTTGAGCGCCGCGCTCGGGCTGCACCGCGAGTTGATTTTGAAGCGGCACCTGGACTCGGTGCTCGCGCTGACGGAGCGTATGAGCCAGTCCACGAAACTCGTCCCCGCATCGGAAGAGCTTTAGCATTCCGTGGAGGGCGACGAGAGAAACTCCTGTCCGAAACCGCCAGCCGATATGAGGGCATCTTCCGAAACGAGGTTTACCGCCGCAAGCTCACGCTGATGGCGGAACGGCTGCGTTGCACCCTACGAGAGCCGGGGGCCCAGGCGGCGCATGACGGGGCGGCGGAGTTCGAGGATGATCTGCTCATCCTTCACAGGAGCCTCGTCCGATATGGAGGATCGCGGAGGGCGACCTGCGTGACTGCATCCGCCAGGTGGAGGTATTCGGATTCCACCTGGCGAAGCTGGACGTGCGCCAGGAGAGTTCCCGTGTGGTCGGAGCCGTGGCCGAGCTACTGAAAGCCACGACCGGCGAAGATCTTCTCTCGCTGGACGAGAATGGACGCGCGGCTCTGTTGCGCCGACTGCTCATTGACCCGGCTCTGGATCTCTTTACTGCTGACGATATATCGGACGAGACGCTGGAGGTCCTGGCAACCTTCAAGCAGATACACCAGGCGAAGGAGGAATTCTCGGAGCCTCCGGTGGAGAACTTCGTGTTGAGCATGGCCCACAACGCCAGCGACGTGCTATCCGTCCAGCTACTCGCGCGGCAGGCAGGCCTGCTGGAGGTGGACGAACGGGGACAGTGCACGGCCAACCACCTGCGGGTGACGCCGCTCTTCGAGACCATCGCCGACCTCGACCGAGCGCCGGGGGTTTTGAACGGGCTGTTGGAGGATCCCTTCTATCGTTCCTCGCTCAAGAGTAGCGGTAATTTGCAGGAGATCATGCTGGGCTACAGCGACTCGGGCAAGGATGCCGGCTACGTGACGAGCAACTGGGCCCTCTATCGGGCGCAGGGTTCGCTCGCGGAGGTGGCCGGCGAGCATGGCGTCGAGATACGGCTCTTCCACGGTCGCGGGGGGACCGCCGGCCGTGGCGGAGACCCGAGCTACGAGGCGATCATGGCCCAACCCCCAGGTACGCTGGACGGGAGCATCCGGATAACCGAGCAGGGCGAGGTCATCTCGTTCAAGTACAGCATGCACGGCCTCGCCCGCCGCAACCTCGACACGGTGCTGGCGGCGATTCTCGAAGCCAGCGTGGAGGAACACGCCAGCCAACCTGACCCACGCTGGATCGAGGCAATGAACGAGCTATCCGAGACCGCGCGGAAGGCTTACCGCAGGCTGGTCTACGAAGATGAGGACTTCCTGGCGTTCTTCTCCGAGGCCACGCCGATTCGCGAGCTCTCGTTGCTCAACATGGGAAGCCGGCCCGCCCGAAGAACTCAAACCCCCGACGTGGAAAGCCTGCGGGCCATACCCTGGGTCTTCGCATGGACCCAGAACCGCCTCCTCTTCCCCTCCTGGTACGGGGCGGGCACAGCCCTCTCGCCTTACGCGGAGGACCCGGAGCGACTCGCCATGCTGCAGGAGATGTATCGGGGATGGCCGACCTTCAGGACGCTAGTGGACTTCATGCAGATGACGCTCGCCAAGAGCGATATGCGGATAGCGGAGACCTATACGGAGCTGCTACCGGACAAGAAGTCGCGGGACCGCTTGTGGAACCGAATCTCCGAAGAGCACGCCTCCTGCGTGGACGCCGTGCTCCGGATCACTGGCCACCGCAACTCGCTGGACAACAGCCCCGTCCTCCAGAGGTCCATACGCCTGCGCAACCCCCATACGTGGACCCGCTCTCCTACGTCCAGGTGAGCCTGCTGCGCCGACTCCGTGTCCTCCCCGAAGACTCCCCCGAACGGAACCGCGTGCTCAACACGCTGCTCCTCACCATCTCCAGCATATCCTCCGGGATGCTGAACACCGGATGATACCGGACTCGGGTGGAAGGTTCGCCACGTCTCTCCGTGGTAAGTCGCGAGTGGAAAAGTCCGATTCTCGACCCGTCGAACGCGGAACGGATCGACTGGATCCAGGATGATCCAACAACCCGCGTGCTAACCGCGCCTGGGTTCCAGCCTCAGCAGGCCAGCCTCCGCAGCCTGGAAGCCGCACGCTTCGTAGAAGCTCCTCAAGCGTTGCTCGTAATCTACGTGCAGCCATTCGGCGCTGCGGTCACTGGCCCCCGCTGCTGCCCGCAACACGAGCCGGCGGCCGATGCCCCTCCGATGCAGGTCTGGGTGTACCCTGGTGTCCAGCACGAAGGCATGAATCCCTCCATCCCAGGCCGCGTTGACGAAGCCGACCGGACGCCGCCCTCAATATGCACAGACGTAGGCAAGGCTGCGTTGCAAAATGGGGACGAAATCTCGCGGCGAGTGCTCGCTCCACGCCGCAGCGAATCGCCCGTTGAGTTCGTCGGAGGACTCGCCCGATAGACGATGGCGTCGTGCCGTGCTTCGACCAGGAATCCCCTATCTCACGCGAAGATGTCTCCACGGGGCATGAAGAGCCGACCATACGTGGCTAGCGCGTAGCGATCCGTCATTCCGGCGACGAAGTCCGCAGTTTCGGTGATGGGGTCAGGGTCGGTCTTCGTCCGCTCCTCGGGGTGCTCCAGATAGTAGGCGAAGAGCGCCGCGATGACTCCGCCCGCTTTTTCGTTCTCACGCGAGCGCGGGTTGTTGTAGACATGCTCGAAGAGCCAGGACCGAAGCTCCAGCAGAGCTTCATACACGCTCTCGGAGAGCATTATCTCACCCTGCTTCGCAGACGAAGAGATCATGTCGCGCACCAGCCGGTCTATCCTGACGCTCATCTTTTCACCCAGCACCGCTAGCGGCCTCGGCGGCAAGTCTTCCCACGAGATGGTCCCGGCCCGCAGCGCGTCGTCCACGTCGTGGTTTACGTAGGCGATCCGGTCGGCGACCCGCACGATCTCCCCTTCCCGCGTGGAAGGATAACCTTTCCCCGAATGGTTCAGTATGCCGTCCCTCACCTCCAATGTGAGGTTCAATCCGTCTCCTTCTTTCTCCAAGTGATCCACGACGCGCAGGGAGTGCTCGTTGTGACGGAAGCCGCGGCCATGCCCAGCGAGAGAACGAGAGAGTGCTTCTTCTCCGGTGTGACCGAAGGGGGTGTGGCCAAGGTCGTGTCCGAGGGCTATGGCTTCGGCGAGGTCTTCGTTGAGGCCGAGGGCTCGGGCTATGGTGCGTGAGATCTGCATCATCTCCAGCGTGTGGGTCAGGCGGGTGCGGAAGTGGTCGCCGTCCGGGGAGATAAATACCTGCGTTTTGTGCATGAGCCGCCGGAAGGCTTTGGCGTGGATGATGCGATCGCGGTCGCGTTGAAAGGGGGTGCGTACCCCGTCGGGCTCCTCGTGCCTGACGCGGCCGGCGCTCTCGTGGCAAGCCCAGCCGTGTGTTGGGATGCTCACGCCAGACGCCGGGTGCCGGGGGTGGATGGACCGAGCAGCAAGTTGCCGGGGGCATGTGCGAGGACGTGAGACCGGACCACCCGGCGCACACTCTCGCCGAGTATCTCGTCCGTGGGAACGTCCCGGATGGGATTCCGGATCAAAGCTCGCAACCGGTCCAGGACCTCCAGTGGGATCGGGAAGGTGTCCGCGCTCTCCGTCCGGCATTCGGCGCAGAGAACGCCGCCCAGGTTGGGTGCGAAGTAGAGCCGCCCATCCGTTTCTTCCGGGACAGCTTCACAACCCACGCAGGCATCGAGCTGCGGGGCGTAGCCGGCCAGCATCGAGAGCTTCAGGCCGAAGGCCGCTTCGACCGTCCCGAAACCCGCGTCCCGACTTTCCAGCGAGTCGAGGCCATGATAGAGGAGGTTGAACACCCGCCGGTCCGCCTCGTCACCGCCCGAGAGAGCGCGCACGGTACGGACAATCCCGGCGGCGGCGTCGAAGCGCGCGAGGTCTTCGCGGATGCCATGGAAGCTCCGGAGGGTCTCCGCCTGGGTCACGGTGTGCAGGGTGCGCCCCTGGTATGCGACGAAGTCCACGCAGGAGAGCGGTTCCAGGCGGGCGCCGAAGCGCGACTTGGTGCGCCGGATACCCTTGGCGATGGCGGAGACCAGGCCGGCGTCCTGCGTGTAGAGATCGAGGATGCGGTCGGCTTCGCCGTAGCGGATGGACCGGAGGACTATACCCTTACTCTTGTAGACCGCCATTCTCCGCCTCTTCCATTATGGAAACGCTGGCGCTCATGCCGAGCCGGGAGGCGCCGGCGTTCACTATCTCCATCGCGTCCTTCAGGGTCTTTATTCCGCCGGAGGCCTTCACGGCCAACCCCTCCGGGGCCTCCTTCCTGAGCAGGGACACGTCCTGTGGGCTCGCGCCCGCAGGTGCGAAGCCCGTCGAGGTCTTCACGAAGTCCGCGCCGCTGGAGGCTACGATCTGGACCGCAAGCCGCTTCATCTCGTCCGTGAGATACGCCGTCTCGATTATGACCTTGACAACGGCATCGTTGAGGCCGTTGTTCATGGCGACGACCCCCACCTCCTGGGTGACGCTCGACAGCTCCTCCGCCACGTAGGAAAAATTCCCGGAGAGAAACCGGGAAACGTTCATAACCACGTCGAGCTCCGACGCGCCTCCCAAGATAGCATCCCGCACCGCCGCGACCTTGACCGCCGTAGCGTCGTTGCCAAACGGGAAGGACACTACCGTAGCCACCTTCACGTCCGTACCGCGTAGCTCTTTAGCGGCGAGCCGCACGTAGCACGGCGGGATGCACACCGCCGCGAAGTGGTGCCACGCCGCCTCCTCACAGATGCGCCGGATGTCCTTCTCCGCAGCGTCGGGCTTCAACAGGGTGTGGTCCACCATCTTCGCAAACTCCCGCACCCTCATGCCCACCTACCGCCGTCCTTCCCGCGAACCGTCGCTCCGTACCGGGTCTGTCCCAGGCTTCTTCCCTATTATAATCCCAGCCGTTCCAGAAACTTCGGATCGCTCCTCCAGCCCGGAGTGACCCTCACTTTGAGATCGAGGTAGATTCTGGTTCCCAGGAGGCGCTCCACGTCGCGGCGGGCTTCCGTGCCGATGCGTTTGATGGTCTTGCCGCCTTTGCCGAGTACGATCATACGCTGGGTGGACCGCTCCACGTGGATTACGGCGTAGATGACGGTAATGTTCTCCTTGCGCTCGACGTCTTCGATCTCGACGGCGACGGCGTGCGGGATCTCTTCTCTCAGCGCGTTCAGCGCCTTTTCGCGCACGTATTCCGCCAGGATCAGGGACTCCGGGTAGTCCGTGACCGCGTCATCCGGGAAGTACTGTGGACCAGTCGGCAGCATCTCCGCCACCTCATCCATCAGCGGCTCGACGTTGAGACCGTCCGTCGCGCTCAACAGGAAAACGTCCTTCCAGGCCGCAAGCTCTCGAATGGACTCCACGATAGGCAGCGCGTCGTCGCGCCGGGGCAGGAGGTCCACTTTGTTCACGCAGGCGATGGCGGGCGTGTCGGTCTTCGCCACGAGCCCGGCGACGTAACGGTCGCCCCGGCCGATCTCGGCGGCCTGCGAGGCGTCGAGTAAGAAGAGGATGATGTCCGACTCCGACAGGCTGTCGAGGACCTGCTGCTGCATCCGGGCGCGCAGGGTGTCACGGGGCTTCTGGGAGCCGGGCGTGTCCACGAAGACCGCCTGATAGCCCGGCCCGTTGCGCACGCCGCGTATGGGACCCCGGGTCGTCTGTGGCCGGGGCGAGGTAATGGAAATTTTCTTTCCCACCAGCCGGTTGACGAGGGTGGACTTCCCCACGTTCGGCCGACCGACGACCGCGATGAAACCGCTCCGAAGATCGCTCTCGTGGTCGCCTTCGAGCATCGGGCCGCTCACAGGACCTCCGGTCCGAAGGAGTGTGGGAGCATCTCTTCGAACGGGTAGCGGCGAAAGCCTGTGGATTCCGCGGGGTCCTCCACGACGACCTCCTTGCAGCCGAATTCGCGCAGGAACTGGCGGCAGGCTCCGCAGGGAAAGCACGGCGCGGCGTTCGGGCTTGAGACAGCGACGAGCTGGATCCCACGATCCTCCGTATCCGCGAGGGCCATTGCGACGGCGGCGCTGCGTTCGGCGCAGATGCCGAGCCCGTAGGAGGCGTTCTCGACGTTGCAGCCGGCATGCAGGGCACCGCTTTCGGTCAGTATGGCGGCGCCGACGCGGAAGCCGCTGTACGGCGCATAGGCGTTACTGGCCGCATTGCGGGCGGCGTCCATCACGGTTTCGAGGTCCACGTCCGCTCCTTTCACGAAAGTTGGAAAACGGCGACGGTGACGAGCGTGCCGATCAGGGCTCCCATAGCCACCTGGTAGGTACCGTGGATCCCGCTCTCCACGCGGCTCTGGCAGACGAGCAGGGCCATCAGTAGCGTCACCAGCGAGATGAGACCGCCATAACGTGCGCCCGATGCGAGGAAGCTCGCCGCGACCCACCCGGCAAACGAGACCGCCGCATGCCCCGAAGGCATCCCTCCGTGGAAGGAACTGGGGGATCTCGTGAGGGCTTTGCCCAGCAGGACCAGTATGATGACTAGCGCCAGCGAGACCAGGGTGAGATGGCCCGGCCAGCGGCGGATGCTTTGCAGGGTCTCCAGCGTGAGCGGCCCCAGGTCGTCCGCCAGGATCAGGTACCCTACCAGCACCGCCCCGACGCTCGACACGAGGACGGCTCCGGCGGATACGTCCTTCGCCAGCTTCGCCAGGGGATGGTACTCCCTCGTGACGAGGTCCACGACGAACTCCAGCGCCGTGTTGAGCATCTCCGTGACGAACACGAGCATAATGGTCAGGAGCAGGACCGTGAGCTCCAGCGCGCTCACCCCTATGAGCAGACTCGCAACCAGTACCAGTGCCGCGACGATGGCGTGGATGCGCATGTTGCGCTGGGTACGCACGGCGTAGACGATGCCCCGGTAAGCGTGCTCGAAGCTTCGGGAAACGCCCTGCTGACCCTTGGTGGGTTTCGGAGCTTTCTCGTCCTTATCCCCCACGCATCCGCTCCATTACGGTCTCCTGGACGCGAGACATCTCGCTGCCCTCGAAGTTCTCACCGTGGTCCATACTCGTCAGGTGCAGCGTACCGTGCACCACAAGCTCGTCCGTGCCCATCTCCGGGTTGGCGCACGCGGGGCAGATCACGACCTCCCCCACCATCTCGCCGTATGGACCGTCGACCTCGAAGCTCAACACGTCCGTGGGACGATCCGCTCCCCGAAACTCGCGGTTCAGTCTCCGTATCTCCCGTGGACCCACCAGCGCCACCGAAAGTTCGCCCACCTGGTCCAGATCGAAACCCCGCTCACTTAGCGCCGCCGAGCAAAGTTCGGTCGCGCGGCCAGCGGTCAGGTGACCGTACTCCACTTCGTCGAGGACTTCGACGGTGAAGGCCACGGCAGGATTAGGGGGCCTCAGTTGACGGTTCCGGCGGGTTTGGGTTTGCCGGCCTTACCCGATTTGTCTGATTTACTGGAGGAGTCGGCTTCGGAGTGAGCATCCGGGTACTCGATGCGCGGTCCCAGGAAGCCGATGAGCGCCTCGCGGATCGCCTCGCCGACCTCGTGGATCTCACGCATGGTCAACTGGCAGTCGTCGAACTGACCGTCTTCGATCTTGTTGCGGATCGTGTCGGCGATGATGTCCTCCACGCGCTTGGGGGTCGGTTTGGCGAGGGACTTGACCGTCGCCTCGACGGAGTCGGCCACCATCACGATACCGGCTTCCTTGCTCTTCGGACGGCCGCTGGAGTAGCGGAAATCCGACTCCCTCACGGTCTCGCCGTCGAGGGCGTTCTCCAGGGCCTTACGGTAAAAGTACTCGATGCGGGTGGTGCCGTGGTGCTGGGCGATGATGTCCAGGATCTCCTGCGGCAAACCCCATGCGTATCCGATCTCCAGGCCGTCCTTCACGTGCCGCTTGATGATGCGGGCCGAGAGAGCCGGCGAGAGGGTGTTGTGAGGGTTGACCTGCCCGATCTGGTTCTCCACGAAGTACGCCGGGTGCTCCAGCTTGCCGACGTCGTGGTAGTAGGCCCCGACGCGGGCGAGCAACGCGTCGGCCCGGATGCGCTCTGCAGCGTACTCGGAGAGGTTGCCGACCTGCATGGAGTGGGTGAAGGTGCCCGGCGCTTTCTGGAGGAGCTTGTGAAGGAGCTGGTTGCTCGGGTTGGAGAGTTCCAGCAACTTCATCGGCGTCAGGATGTTGAAAGCGTTCTCCAGGAGCGGAAGCAACACCATCGCGAGCATCAGGGAGAGCACGCCGTTGCCCAGGCCGAGCACGCCCTGCCAGAAGGCATCGGGCAGGGTGGCGCCCCCGATCAGGCCCACCGCGAACGTCACCGCTCCCATGACCAGAGCAATGAAGAACCCGGCCTTCAACAACTTCTGTTGCGAGTTCGCCCGGATCACGGCGTAGATGGCAAAACCCGCACCGAGGAGGAGCGCCGCCGTAAGCAGGAAATCGTTGCCGCCTATGATCCCGACGTTGACGCTCGTGACGACTACCATGAGGAACATCAGCCGCGGCCCGAGGAGCATGGTTCCCAGGATGGAGAGACCAGCCAACGGAGTCAGATATGGGTTGAAATCGAGCGCGATGAAGAATCGGGCCAGCGCCGTGAACAGGATCATCAGCAACACCGCAAGGGTTATTCGTATGGCGGCCTTCGTCTTAAGGACTCGGCGTCCGAAGCGCTCCAGGAAATACCAGGCGATGCCCATCTCGGTCGCCACCACGAGCCCGACCCCGAGCAACACCGTCCACGGGTTGGTGGCCAGGAAGAGTCCCCGGGACTCCAGTTGTGCCAGGTCCCCCTGCTCCATGATGCCCTGCGCGATCAAGCGCTCGATCGGAGGGCGGGGACCCAGGCCGATCAAAGCCGTCAACGCGACCCAGGTGATCACGGTGAGCACCGCAAAAAGTCGAACCTTTGGTTGGCGCTCCAGCCATTCCCGCAAGCGCTCGAATCGGGTGGGCGGACGATGGAACTCGTCAACCCGCTTGCCCAACTCCACCTCAGGGGTCTTTCTTCCCAGCTTCATCGGCGGCTCCGCTCTCCCTAGCCCTCTGAGGGCTCTTCCTGTACACCTTCGTAGGCGTCCACGATGCGCATGACGAGGTCGCTGCGCACGATATCATCGCGCCGCAACCCGACGAACGAAACACCTTCGACGCCGGTTAGAGTGCGCCTAGCGTCCTGCAGACCACTCAGACGGCCTTTCGGGAGGTCCACCTGCGTGACATCCCCGGTGACGACCATCTTGGAGCCGAAGCCCAGGCGCGTCAGGAACATCTTCATCTGCTGGGGAGTGGTGTTCTGGGCTTCATCCAGGATGATGAAAGCATCGTTCAAAGTCCTGCCTCTCATGAACGCAAGTGGGGCGATCTCGATTATACCCCTCTCCAGGTGCGCCTGGAACCTGGCCGGATCCACCATCTCGTAGAGGGCGTCATAAAGCGGTCGGAAGTACGGGTCCACCTTGGCCATCATGTCACCGGGAAGGAAACCCAGTGACTCCCCCGCCTCCACCGCCGGCCGGGTCAGAATGATCCTCGTAACCTCGCCCCGGTTGAGCGCGTCAACGGCCAAAGCCACGGCCAGGTACGTCTTGCCGGTGCCGGCCGGGCCGATGCCGAAGACGACCTGGTTCTGGCGGATGGCGTCGGTGTAAGCCTTCTGGTTGCGGGTCTTCGGCGCGACGCGGCGGCCCCGGTGCGTGAGGATCATATCCCCGAGCACCTCCCGGCCTCCGCCTCGGGTGCCCATCCGGTAGAGCCGCTCGGCCGTCTCCGGTGTCGGGTGATCGCCGTCCTCCGCGAGCCCGACGAGCCCGTTGAAGACGGCCTCGGCCCGGTACACGGCCTCCTCGCTGCCGCGCAAGGAGATCTCGTTGCCGCGTACGATCACCTCGCACTCCACCAGCGTCTCGACGCGCCGCAGCACGGAGTCGCGCTCCCCGAAGACCTCAAGCATCCGGCCCGGCGGGATGACGATCCTGGCTTCCACCCAATTGCCCGTAGTAGTGTCCGTCTTTCCTCCTTCTACCTGTTCTTGCCGCTTCTACTGCAGCCTGTTGCGCACCAGTGCGGCGAGTTCGCGGCCCTCCGCCCGGCCTTCCGCCAGCGACGTGGCCCGGCCCATGGCAGCGCCCATATCCTTCATGCCGGAAGCGCCGGTCTCCTGTATCGCCTGGTCCACGATCTCCTCTAGCTCTTCCGTCGAGAGCGGGGCAGGGAGATAGTCCCGTACGATCTCGGCTTCAGCAGCCTCGGCCTCGGCCTGCTCCTGGCGTCCGGCCTTGCGGAACGCCTCCGCGGACTCTTCGCGTTGTTTGAGCTGACGCCGCAACACTACGTGTTCCTCGTCCTCCGAGAGCGGCCTGCCGGCTTCGATCTCACCGTTCTTGAGCGCCGCGTTCAGCATCCGCAGGGTTCCCAGGCGATCCCGGTCCCGCGCACGCATGGCGGCCTTCGTGTCCTGTTGTATACGCTCCGCGATGCTCACGGCATCCCCAGCTTCTTGCCCCCGATGACGTGGAGGTGGAGATGGAAGACTTCCTGCCCCGCGTCCCGGCCGTTGTTAATCCGCACGGCGTAGCCTCCCTCCGTGACGCCGAGCTGCTCCGCCACCGTACTCGCCACCTCGAAGAGATGTTTGGCCACGGCGTCCGGCAACTCCCCGATCTCCTCAAGGTTGGCAACGTGCTGCCTGGGAACGACGAGCACGTGTACCGGCGCGCGCCCGTTTATATCCTCGAACGCAAACACTTCGTCGTCCTCGTACACCACCTTCGAGTCCATCTCCTTGCGGACTATCTTGCAGAATATGCAGTCTTTTTCGTCCATCTCATCCTCTCCATTTGTCAAGTATGCTCCACTGCGGTCTCCAGCGCCGCCCGTGCCCGCGCCACGGCGACCACGCCAGCGGTCTCGCTGCGGAGTCGATATGGACCGAGCCGCGCGAGCGCGAGACCGCTCTCCTCGGCCAGCGAAAGTTCAGGCTCACTCCACCCTCCCTCCGGCCCGACGAACAGGCTCGCCTCCTCCGGTCCTGCAACATCCTCCAGCCGGGGAAGTCCATCACCGTTATGCAGCAAGATGCCGCCTTCGTCCGTCTCGCTCACGGCCTCGGAGAAAGACACGGGCTCCCCTACCTCCGGCACGCGGAGACGAAGGGATTGACGTGCGGCCGCTTCGGCCACCCGCCGCCATCGCGCGACCTTGCCAGCGCCGCCGTCAAGCCGGACCACGCCCCGATCCGTCACCAGGGGGATTATGAGATCCACCCCGATCTCGGTCGCCTTCTCCACCACAAGGTCCATATGCCTGCCCTTCGGCACCGCCTGATAAAGGATCACACGCGCACCATTGCCGTCTGGCACGGCCAGCTCTTCCAGCACAGCGGCCTCATTCCCGCCGCGCAACTCGGCCAGGAACAACCGCCGGCCGGAGTCCACCACCTCGAAGACATCCCCGCTACGGGCCCGCAGAACCTTCGAGACGTGATGCGCCTCTTCCGCGGGAAGGTCAAAGGTGGCGCCTGAGTCCACGGTAAAGTCCAGGAAGATGCGCGTGATCGGGGTGCGCGAGATACCGGCTCCTATCTGAAGACGCCCCTGAGCCGGTCGAAGAAGGATCCACCGGTACCGTTGTACGTCTCCTGCCCGCTCGATGCGTCAAACCT
The DNA here is from genome assembly GCA_013812245.1 of Rubrobacter sp. Lineage (GTDB taxonomy): Bacteria > Actinomycetota > Rubrobacteria > Rubrobacterales > Rubrobacteraceae > JACDGB01. The sequence continues at coordinate 4,459 of JACCTS010000126.1, read as the reverse complement.
CTCAAGCAACTCCCGCTGCTCGTCCGAGAGCCGCGTCGGCACCAGCACGTCCACGACCACCTTGAGATCCCCGCGCCCCCGGCGTCTCAGCCTCGGCATACCCTCTCCCCGAAGCCGCAGCGTGGCACCTGGCTGCGTTCCCGGTTCGATCCTCACGTCCGAAGCGCCGTTCAAGGTTGGGATCTCTCGTTCCGTCCCGAGAGCCGCCTCCACGAAGTTGATCCTCAACCGATGCACGAGGTCTTCCCCGTCGCGCATGAGATCTTCATCCTCGCTAACCCTGATCGTCACGTACAGGTCTCCTGGAGGCGCGCCGGTCTCCCCAGCGTGTCCGGCGCCCGCGATGCGGAGGCGCATGCCGTCCTCGATCCCCTCGGGTATGCGCAGGTTGCGCGTTTCGATCTCGGAGATCCGGCCGCTCCCCCGGCAGTTGTCACAGGACACGTCGATGATCCTACCCCTTCCGCCACACGCGGAACAGGGTTGGCTAGTCACCATCTGTCCCAGGATACTCTCCCTGACCGTCCGCACGGCCCCCGCTCCGCCGCACGTACCGCACGTGTGGGACTCCGTCCCCCCCACGCCGTCGCAGACCGAACAGTTCTTGACGACCTGGACGTTGACCTCACGCTCCGCACCGAAAGCCGCCTCCCTGAGCGAAACCTCCACTTCAACCTCAACATCTCCGCCGCGGCTGGGTCCGCGCGAACCGGCGCCGAAAAACGAGGAGCCGAAGGAAGAGCGGTCTCCGAAAAACGTCTCGAAGATGTCCTCGAAGCCGCCGAACGAATCTCCACCACCGGGATATCCGCCTGCTCCGCCGCCTCGGGGCACCTGGTGGCCGTATGTGTCGTAGGCGCGGCGGGACTCTGCGTTGGAGAGAACCTCGTACGCTTCGGTGAGCTCCTTGAAGCGTTCCTCGGCGTTCGAGTCGTCTGGGTTGGCGTCCGGGTGATGGGAGCGGGCGAGGCGGCGGTAAGACTTCTTGATCTCCGCCTCCGACGCTTCCCTGGACAGCCCGAGGACTTCGTAGTAGTCGCGCTTCGTCGCCATCCCTAGAAGCTGGTGCTCAACCGGTCGGTCAGGGCGGCCGCCGCGGAGCGGACCGTGGTGATGGCGGCGTCGTAGTCCATGCGTTTCGGACCAATGAGGCTGACGACGCCGTATGGACGTTCGCGGTGGCTATAGGCGGCGGCCACGACGCTGGTGCCGGCCAGATTGTAGAAGCCACTCTCGGCGCCGATTGAGACCACGACCCCGCTACTGGACACGGAGCGCGCCAGGGCGTCGCCCATCAGGCGCAGCAGCCACCGGCGGCGTTCGAACACTTCGATCACGGCGGCCAGGCTCGACGGATCGAGATCGTCCAGACGGGCGAGAAGGGCCGACACGCCCTGTACGAATACACCGCGCTCTGAGGCCTGGCTCAGTACGCGCACCGCCCCGAGCACAGCCCCGACCACGAGGGGACTGTGATCAGACAGCGCCCTACCGGCGGTGGCAAGCTCGAGATCCGTCCCGAGGGGCCGCCCGCCCAGCCAGGCGTTCAGGGAGGCGAACAGCTCGTGTAGCTCGTCCTCATCGACGGAGACAGGAAGCGCCAGCGTGGTGCTCGAAGACGCGCCGCTCTCCATGGACACGACGAGCAGAAGCACGTCCTCCCGCAGCCGCAGGCAGTCCACCCGCGCCAGCGAGTCGCCCAGCGCGCCAGGCCCGGCCACGACCGCCAGGAGACGCGTCACCTCGCTCATCCCTTCGGAGACGCCCCGCAGAAGCTCATCCACGTTCCCGGCATCTTCCGGGGCCACAAAATGAGAGCCCTCCGCAGGTTCTCCGGCTATCAAGGCGTCTACGTAGTAGCGGTAGCCCGCGTCCGTGGGCACCCGTCCGGCGGAGGTGTGCGGGTGGGTCAGGAGCCCGCCCGTCTCCAGGTTGGACAACTCCGCCCGGATGGTCGAGCTGCTCGCATCCACCACATCCACGAGGGCGTGGCTACCCACGGGAGCGCCGGTCGAGATGTACAACTCCAGCGTTCTCAGAAATATCTCGCGTTGCCTTTCAGACAGCGTCATCACGCCCCGATTTTACCATGATGAGCCGTGTTTCCAGCGCAGTGAGGATCAGATGCGCAGGGCGGCCAGGAAGGCTTCCTGCGGTATCTCCACCCGCCCGACCTGCTTCATGCGGCGTTTACCAGCTTTCTGCTGCTCCAGGAGCTTGCGTTTGCGGGTAATGTCGCCACCGTAACACTTGGCGGTTACGTCCTTGCGGTACGCCCGCACCGTCTCACGGGCGATCACGCGTTTCCCGACAGCCGCCTGCACCGGAACTTCGAAGTTCTGGCGCGGGATCAGTTCTTTCAACTTCTCGACCAGCGCCCGTCCGCGGGCGTACGCCTTTTCGCGATGAACGATGATCGAGAGCGCGTCCACCAGGTCTCCAGATACGAGAACCTCGACCTTCACAAGGTCAGCCGGCTCGTAATCCTTCCGCTCATAATCATAGGAGGCGTAGCCGCGGGTACGGCTCTTCAGGGCGTCGAAGAAGTCCGTTATGACCTCGGCCAACGGCATGTCGTAGGTGAGCTGGACCCGCCGGGTCGAGAGGTACTCCATCCCGATCGAGACGCCACGCTTCTCGTGACAGAGGCCCATCACGGCGCCGATGTAGTCGTTGGGGGCGATGATCGTAGCGCGCACCATCGGCTCCTGGATCTCATCGAAGGACTCCGGCAGCTCGCTGGGGTTGGTGATCTCACGGGTCTCCCCGTCAACGATGACCTCGTACCGCACGCTTGGCGAGGAGGCGATCAGGTCGAGATCGAACTCCCGCTCCAGTCGCTCCTGAATGATCTCCATGTGGAGCAAACCCAGGAACCCGCACCGGAAGCCGAACCCCATCCGCGAGTTCTCTGGCTCGAAGAACAGCGAAGCGTCGTTTAGCTGGAGTTTGGAAAGCGCGTCGCGCAGCCGTTCGAAATCATCACCCTCCGTCGGGTAGATCCCGGAGAAGACCGTCGGCAAGACCTGCGTGTAACCGGGAAGCGGCTCCTCTGCCGGCTCCTCGACCCTCGTCACGGTGTCGCCGACGCGCAGCGCCTCGATGTCCTTGAGGCCGGCGATCACGTACCCGACTTCGCCAGGCCTGAGCGTCGGCAGGGCGGTGGGCTTGGGCGAGTAGCAGCCCACTTCGAGCAACTCGAACTCCTCCTCCGTGCCCATGGCCTGGACGATGTCGCCCTTGCTCAGCTCGCCGTCGAACACGCGGGCGAGGGAGACGACGCCCCGGTAAGGATCGTAGTAGGAGTCGAAGACCATAGCCCGCGTCTGTTCACCTTGCGTCGCGGGCGGGGGCACCCGGTCCACGATGGTGTTTAGGACATCGATCACGCCCTCCCCGGTCTTGGCCGAGATCTTGAGTATCTCGTCCTCCTCCACCCCGAGTAACTCGACGAGCTCTTCGGTGGCGGCCGGCACGTCGGCCACGGGCAAATCTATCTTGTTAAGGACCGGGATGATCTCCAGATCCTGCTCCATCGCCAGGTACAGGTTCGCCAGGGTCTGGGCCTGGATGCCCTGGCTCGCGTCAACTACGAGCAACGCCCCTTCGCACGCCGCGATCGCACGCGAGACTTCGTACGTAAAGTCCACGTGGCCGGGGGTGTCGATGAGGTTGAGCATCCAGTCGCCGTCGTGGCGTTTGTAGAGGAGGCGGACGGCCTGGGCCTTGATGGTTATGCCGCGTTCGCGCTCCAGTTCCATGGTGTCCAGGATCTGGTCCATCCGATCCCTCTCGGGCACGGCCTCCGTGATGTCCAGCAGCCTGTCGGCGAGGGTGCTCTTGCCGTGGTCGATGTGCGCGATTATGCAGAAATTGCGGGTACGCTCGATGTTTTTCACCGGTCGAGTTTACCATGATTGCCCCTTTGCTCCGCGTGTGTTACATTCTGCCAGTTACGCAAGTATCATACGGAGGAGCAGCGTGCCCGCACCATCCAAGCGCGATAAGCAGAGCGTCAAGCGTTTCGAGCAGAAGCGCGGCGAGAGGACCCGCCTGAGGAACCTCTCCAAGAGCTTTTACAAGGCGGTAGACTCGGGCGACGAGGAGACAGCCCGGAGTCTGCGCGACGAGTCCCAGAGGGCCTTTGCCCGGGCCGCGACGAAGGGGATCATCCACCCCAACAAGGCCGCCCGCAAGATCGGCCGCTTCGACAAGGCGCTCGCCGGACACGGCGAGTAAACTACCGTCAACCAGAACTCCGAAGCCCGAGCGGGCGGCCCCCTGAGGCCGCTCCCCCGAAGGGCGCGCAGAGACGTTCGTCCTGATGGCCCAGGGCCTTCGGGGCCGTATCCTCGACTGCGGCGCGGTCCCCGCCTACATCAGCGACGAAGCCACAGGGGAGGTCCCCCGGGTCGTCTCCCGTAGACCGCTCCTCCGCTCCTTTTTACGCCCCAGAGTA